>NZ_JCBDGK010000058.1:0-12946 GCF_059834005.1 Vibrio sp. R12-SW3-ISO1 | reverse complement strand
TCTGTGCCACGTTTGAAAGTCAACCAACAGTACGCGGCGCTCGGTAAAGGCAACAGTGCCGATAGCCAGTACATTCGCACCAATTTGCAAGAGGCGAAATGGCTGATCAAAAGCTTAGAAAGTAGAAATGAGACGCTACTCAAAGTTGCAAAATGTATTGTTGAACATCAACACGATTTCTTTGAGTATGGCGAAGAAGCCATGAAGCCGATGGTATTGAACGACGTCGCATTAGCGGTTGATATGCACGAGTCCACCATCTCACGGGTTACCACACAAAAGTATATGCATACCCCTCGTGGCATTTTTGAGTTGAAATATTTCTTCTCTAGCCATGTCAGCACCGACAATGGCGGAGAGTGCTCATCCACTGCAATCCGAGCACTCATTAAGAAGCTGGTCGCTGCCGAAAACAGCGCCAAACCTCTTAGTGACAGTAAGATTGCAGCACTACTCGCTGACCAAGGAATTCAGGTCGCAAGGCGGACAATAGCTAAGTACCGTGAATCTCTAGGGATCGCCCCGTCGAGTCAGCGTAAACGCCTGCTATAAGGCCAACAACCGAGAAGGAAAGTCTATGCAAATTAATATTACCGGTCATCACGTCGAGCTCACCGATGCAATGCAAGACTACGTAAACGAAAAGTTTCAAAAGCTAGAGCGGTTCTTCGATCACATCAACAACGTCCATGTGGTACTTCGAGTTGAAAAAGTCCGTCAGATCGCTGAAGCTACCCTTCACGTAAACCAAGGCGACATTCACGCCTCTTCAGACGAAGAAAACATGTACGCGGCGATCGATTCGTTGGTCGATAAACTCGTGCGTCAATTGAACAAGCACAAAGAAAAGCTAAATACCCACTAAGTCCATAACCATGCAACTACGCGAAATCCTTACACTGGACTGCACGAAAAGTGCAGTTCAGTGCACCAGCAAAAAACGAGCCCTAGAAATGATCAGTGAAATTGTGGCTGATAAAACAGGCCAAAGTTCCACTGAATTATTCGAATGTATGCTCAGCCGCGAAAAAATGGGCAGTACTGGCATAGGAAATGGAATTGCCATTCCCCATGCTCGTATGCAATCGAGCGACAAAGCGATTGCCGTTTTACTGCAATGCGAATCGCCGGTCGAATTTGATTCCATCGACAATCGCCCTGTCGATCTGATGTTTGCGCTTCTGGTCCCTGACGAGCAGTGCAAAGAGCATTTGAAAACCCTCTCGAGTATGGCAGAACGCCTCAACGACAAACAGGTCCTCAAACAGCTGCGCAAAGCTCAGTCTGATCAAGAACTTTACGACATCATGGTAAATCAGTAATGCGCTTAATTGTGGTCAGCGGTCAATCGGGTGCCGGGAAAAGCGTGGCACTGCGTGTCTTAGAAGACCTCGGATACTATTGCGTCGACAATCTACCGGTGGATCTGTTGGATGTGTTTATCCAGAGAGTGCAGACCAGCAAACAGAGCGTTGCAGTCAGCATTGATATCCGCAACCTGCCCTCAGAGCCAACACTACTGGAAGACATCCTGACCAAACTTAAGCAATCATCGGATGCCAGCGTGTTGTTTCTCGATGCCAACAAAGAAACGTTACTCAAACGCTACAGTGAAACACGCCGCATTCACCCGCTGACGTTAACCCAACACAATACCTCCCTTGAGCAAGCGATCGAAAAAGAGAAATGCCTCCTCGCCCCGCTCAAAGAGCAAGCCGACTTGATCATCGACAGCAGCAGCCAATCATTGCATGAGCTGAGCGAAACCGTGCGCATGCGCGTGGAAGGCCGTGAACGCAAAGATTTGGTGATGGTGTTTCAGTCGTTTGGTTTTAAATATGGCCTGCCTTCTGATGCCGACTACGTATTCGATGTACGCTTTTTACCTAACCCACATTGGGATCCGTCGCTACGGCCGTTGACTGGCCTCGATACGCCAATCAAATCGTTTTTAGAGCAGCATCAAGAGGTGCTGGAGTTAAAACGACAAATCCAAGGATTTATTGAGCAGTGGTTGCCACTGCTTGAAAAAAATAATCGCAGTTACCTCACCGTAGCCATCGGTTGTACCGGCGGGAAGCATCGTTCAGTCTACCTCACTCAGCAGATTGGTGAGTACTTTGCTCAGCTGGGCCATCAGGTCCAAATTCGTCATACCTCTCTAGAGAAACATCATAAGGAATAGCCATATGCAGCAAGAGAGCAGAACCGTCCTCATTCAAAATCGACTTGGCCTTCATGCTCGTGCTGCCGTCAAACTGGTCGAGCTTGCTCAATCCTTCGATGCCGTGCTCACCATCCAAAACCCTGAAGGCAAAGAAGCCACCGCAGACAGTGTGATGGGTCTACTGATGCTTGAGTCCGCTCAAGGTGAACACGTGACGATCAGCGCAGAAGGCAGCGATGCCTCACCCGCCTTAGAAGCGGTCTGCTCGCTTATCGAAGACAAGTTCGACGAAGAGGAATAGCGCCGACTTGGCCCTCACTCGCACACGCTACCTTTTAATTCCCCCCTTAGAACGCCACTCGCCTTCCATTCATCACGTGGGTGCACTTTTCTCCTCGGCAAAGTCGTATCATGAGGTTACTTAACGTAAGATTTAAGTTACTATTCAAACCATTGTGAACCATTAGAGTCAGGGGGAATCCATGGCCGAGCAAATTGAATTCGATCAAGCTCACCAAGCCCTGCAAGAAGTATCTGAAGCGCTCGAAAACGGCCGCTTCGTCCATGTCCGTCGCCAATTGCAGGACATGGAACCCGAAGATATCGCTCATCTCCTAGAAGCCTCACCTCGTAAAAGCCGTGAAGTCCTTTGGCAACTCACCGATCCAGAAGATTACGGTGAAATCCTCGACGAGCTCAACGAAGACGTCAAAGACGACTTGGTGTCCAAAATGGCACCAGAAAAGCTCGCCGAAGCCACCGAAGGGATGGACACCGACGATGTCGCTTACGTACTGCGAAGCCTACCGGATGATCTCTCTAGAGAAGTTCTGTCCCAAATGGATTCGACAGAGCGTCTACGCATTGAAACCGCGCTCTCTTACCCAGAGGACTCAGCCGGTGGTCTAATGAATACCGATGTCATCACCATTCGTGGTGATGTCGATGTGGATGTCGTGCTGCGTTATCTGCGCATGAAAGGCGAGCTGCCTGAAGCGACCGATGCCTTGTATGTCATTGATGAAGAGAACCACCTTATTGGTGAACTGCCCATTGCCACGCTCATTACGACTCAGCCCGACATCAAAGTTGCCGAAGTGATGGAAGATGCGGATGAGGCTATCGAAGTGACCATGAGTGACTCCGACGTCGCCAGCTTGTTTGAGCGCCGTAATTGGGTCTCAGCGCCGGTTATCGATGAGAACAAACATCTGGTTGGGCGTATTACCATCGATGATGTGGTCGATGTCATCCGAGAAGATGCCGAGCACTCCATGATGAGCATGGCCGGTATGGATGACGACGAAGATACCTTTGCGCCCGTGGTCAAATCAGCCCGTAAACGCAGCATTTGGCTTGGGGCCAATGTGTTAGCGGCGCTTGCAGCGGCCTCTGTCTCGAATATGTTTGAAGCCACTCTCGAGCAGATGGCCGCTATTGCCGTCTTGATGACCATTGTGCCTTCAATGGGCGGCGTAGCAGGCAACCAGACGGTCGCGCTCGTCATCCGTGGCTTGGCATTGGGCCATATCGGTGATGCCAACAAACGTGAACTATTAATGAAAGAAGCCGCCATCGGTCTGCTTAACGGCATTTTGTGGGCATTGATCATCGGCGGGATCGTGATTGCTTGGAAAGGCGACTGGATGCTTGGAGGCATCATCTCTGCCGCCATGCTCACCAACCTGTTTGTTGCCGGTGTTGCTGGCGTGATGATTCCTGTGCTGCTGAAAAAAATGAACATCGACCCAGCATTAGCAGGCGGCATGGCGCTCACCACCGTCACCGACGTCATCGGTCTGTCGGTCTTTTTAGGCTTAGCGACGCTGTTTGTTTAGCTCAGCCGCCACCAGATATTCAACAGATATTTCAAAAAGACAAAGCGCGACCCAAGGGCCGCGCTTTTTGTTAGTGACACTCAGCGCAAGCGCTAAGAGAGTAGATTACCCATTGATATTGGGACCAAGCCACTTCTCCGCTTCCAACATGTCCCAACCTTTGCGCTGTGCATAGCTCTCCACCTGATCCTGCTGGATTTGAGCAACGGCAAAGTAGCGCGAGTCAGGGTGAGAGAAGTACCAACCTGAGACAGAAGCGCCAGGGAACATCGCATAGCTCGACGTCAGCGTCATACCTATCGTGTTTTCAACGTCCATCAGCTCCCAAATTGCGCCCTTCTCTGTGTGCTCAGGACACGCAGGATAGCCCGGTGCAGGACGAATGCCTTGGTATTTCTCGCGAATCAACTCCTCGTTGGATAAGTTCTCATCGGCCGCGTAGCCCCAGATCTCTTTACGTACCCGCTCATGCAGGTACTCGGCGAAGGCTTCGGCCAAACGATCTGCCACCGCCTGAATCATAATGGCGTTGTAATCATCCCCTTGCGCTTTGTATTCATCGGCCAACTCACGCTCATTGATGCCCCCTGTCACCGCAAACGCGCCAATCCAATCCGCCTTACCGGATGATTTCGGTGCGATGTAATCCGACAAACAGTAGTTGTAACCTTTAGGCTTTTCCGTTTGTTGACGTAAGTTGTGCAACACTTTAGCCACCTCGCTACGCGACTCATCGGTGTACACTTCAATGTCATCGCCAACGCTGGCCGCAGGGAACAAGGCACACATGCCTCGGGCTTGCATCAAGCCCTCTTTTTCAACGCGATCCAACAGAGCGTTGGCATCTTCGAACAAGCGTTTCGCCTCTTCACCGACCTCTTCATGGTCAAAGATTGCCGGGTATTTACCGACCAAGGACCACGTCATAAAGAATGGCGTCCAATCGATGTATTGGCGCAGCGTTGCAATATCAAAGTCGTCAAACACATGCACACCGGGTTTCGCCGGAACCGGAGGCGTGTAGCTTTGCCAATCAATTGCTACTTTATTGCTTTGCGCCTGCTCTAAGCTTACCGGCTTAGTGCGGGGTTTCTTACGGTTATGTTGATCGCGCACCACGTCGTAGTCCGCTTGCAGCTTTTCAACAAACGCTGGCTTTAACGTCTCAGACAACAGTGAGGAACAGACCCCGACCGCTCGTGAGGCATTATTCACATACACCACAGGTTGTGAGTAATTTTGCTCAATTTTCACTGCGGTATGCGCTTTCGATGTGGTCGCGCCACCAATCAAGAGTGGCAAATCGAAGTTGAGGCGCTCCATTTCTTTGGCGACATGCACCATTTCGTCCAACGATGGGGTGATCAGGCCAGACAAACCAATGATGTCTACCTTCTCTTCTTTTGCGACTTTTAGGATTTGCTCGCACGGCACCATCACACCTAAGTCGATAATTTCGTAGTTATTACACTGCAGCACCACACCAACGATGTTTTTACCTATGTCGTGAACATCGCCTTTTACGGTCGCCAGCAGAATCTTACCGTTGGTCGAGCCGGCTTGTTTCTCTGCATTAATGTACGGCTCTAGGTGAGCCACGGCTTGCTTCATCACACGCGCGGATTTCACCACTTGAGGAAGGAACATTTTCCCTTCACCAAACAGGTCTCCAACCACGTTCATGCCATCCATCAGTGGCCCTTCGATGACCTCAAGAGGCTTGCTCGCATTGATTCGCGCCTCTTCTGTATCGTCAACAATAAACTCGGTGATGCCTTTCACTAGCGCATGTTCCAAACGCTTTTCAACAGGCCATGTTCGCCATTCCAGTGCTGAGGCATCCTCTTCTTTGCCGACCCCTTTTTCGGCGTATTCGCCGGCAATATCCAATAAGCGCTCGGTGGCATCAGAGCGGCGGTTAAGCACCACATCCTCTACCGCTTCACGCAGCTTGTCTGGAACGTTGTCGTAAATTTCTAACTGACCGGCGTTGACGATGCCCATGTCCATGCCGTTCTTGAAACAATGGTAGAGGAACACCGCATGAATTGCTTCGCGTACATAGTTATTACCGCGAAACGAGAACGACACGTTGGATACGCCACCTGAAATCATCGCATACGGCAGATCGCGTTTGATGTCTGCTACGGCTTCAATGAAATCGACGGCGTAGTTGTTGTGCTCTTCAATACCGGTGGCCACCGCGAAGATGTTCGGGTCAAAAATGATGTCTTCCGGTGGGAAGCCCACTTCGTCAACCAAAATACGATACGCGTTCGTACAGATTTGGAGTTTGCGTTCACGCGTCTCCGCCTGACCCACTTCATCAAACGCCATCACAATCACAGCGGCGCCGTAGCGTCGGATCAGCTTGGCCTGCTCAATGAATTTCTCTTTGCCTTCTTTGAGCGAGATCGAGTTAACGATGCCTTTGCCTTGGATGCATTTCAGACCCGCTTCAATCACCTCCCACTTCGACGAGTCGACCATAATCGGCACACGGGAGATTTCAGGCTCAGAGGCGCACAAGTTAAGGAAGCGCACCATACAGGCCTGCGCATCAAGCATGCCTTCGTCCATATTGATATCGATGATTTGTGCGCCGTTTTCCACTTGCTGACGTGCCACTTCCAGCGCTTCATCATACTGCTCTTCTTTAATAAGACGCTTGAATCGTGCCGAGCCCGTGACGTTAGTTCGCTCGCCGACGTTAATAAATAGCGTCTCTTTCTCAATAGTGAGCGGCTCTAACCCTGACAAACGGCACGCGACGGGGAGCTCTGGCAGCGCGCGCGGTGTTACACCATCGACCACACGAGCCATTTCACGAATATGCTCTGGTGTGGTACCACAACAGCCACCAATTAAGTTAAGAAAGCCGCTTTTCGCCCACTCCTCAACATGTTGCGCCATCTCTTGTGGCGACAAGTCATACTCACCAAACGCATTCGGCAAACCGGCGTTTGGGTGCGCCGAGACAAAAGACTCCGCAATACGCGAGAGTTCATCGACGTATGGACGCAATTCATCAGGGCCAAGTGCACAGTTCAAGCCAAACGATAACGGTCTAACGTGACGCAGTGAGTTGTAAAAAGCTTCGGTAGTCTGACCAGAGAGCGTACGTCCAGAGGCATCGGTAATCGTCCCTGAAATCATCACAGGCAGGGTAATGCCGAGCTCTTCAAATACGCTATCAACGGCAAACGCACACGCTTTGGCGTTGAGGGTGTCAAAGATGGTTTCGATAAGAATCAGATCGCTGCCGCCTTTGATTAGGGCGCGAGTCGACTCAGAGTACGCCTCGACCAACTGATCAAAGCTGACGTTGCGATAACCTGGGTCGTTCACATCAGGAGAGATGGAACAGGTGCGGTTGGTTGGGCCCAATACGCCCGCGACATAGCGAGGTTTGTCCGGCGTTTTTGCCGTCCATTCATCGGCCGCCTCACGTGCAAGTTGGGCCGCTGCGAAGTTAATCTCTTCGCTTAAACTCTGCATGTCGTAGTCGGCCATCGCAATCGTGGTGGCATTAAAGGTATTGGTTTCGAGAATATCCGCACCGGCTTCTAAATAGGCGCTGTGGATCTCTTTGATCAATGTAGGCTGAGTCAACACCAACAGATCGTTGTTCCCTTTTAAATCACAATGCCAATCGGCGAAACGCGTACCACGATAGTCTTGCTCTTCGAGCTTGTAACCTTGGATCATGGTGCCCATGCCACCATCGATCAAAAGTATCCGTTGTTGCAATTGCGCTTCGATTTGCTGCCTTACATTACTTCCCACAGTACTGCCTCATTCCTTTCGTTATTTCCCCATCCTATCACAGATCAAAAAGGAGTCTAGACGTCTAAACGGTAAAAATACGTCTCACACCACGGGTAAAAATCATTTGCTATTTGAACAAGTCAGTAACAAAATTCTTGTTCATAATTTGTTACATACTGGAACGCTCATGTCAGTCTACTACACACTCTGCTTTTTATCGGCTGCTGCAATGCTGATTGCCTTTGTAAACAGCAAGATAGGTAAAATGCAGACCACCATCGCCATCACTGCGGGCTCTATGGTGCTGTCGTTACTCATTTTGGTTGCAGGCCAAAATGATTGGTTCCAACTGACAGAAATTGCGTCAAAGACGGTCGCCAGCATCAACTTCGAAGATTTTTTGTTGAAAGGGATTCTCGGCTTTCTCCTCTTCGCTGGCGGATTGGGCATCAAACTGCCCAACCTTAAAGATCAAAAATGGGAGATCACTGTCTTAGCCTTGGGCGCCACGCTGTTTTCGACGTTCTTCATCGGATTTGGTCTTTATGCTTTTTGCCAATGGCTGCACATTCCGTTTGATCTGGTGTACTGCTTACTCTTCGGGGCACTGATCTCTCCGACGGACCCGATTGCCGTGTTAGCGATCGTCAAAAAGCTCGATGCCCCCAAACGTATCTCGACCCAAATTGAGGGAGAGTCCCTTTTTAATGACGGCTTCGGCTTGGTCATTTTCGTCACTCTTTACACTATCGCTTTTGGTCACGACACGCCGACACTGGGCAGCGTCACCTTGCTGTTCGTACAAGAAGCGATGGGTGGCATTGTGTATGGCTTTGCCCTAGGGCTGTTGTTCCACTACCTTATCAGCGCGACCGACGATCACTCTATGGAGCTGCTGCTGACCATCGGCATTCCCACTGCAGGTTATGCCTTTGCCGAGATTTTGCATGTGTCGGGCCCGTTAGCAATGGTGGTATCTGGAATCATGATCGGTAACTGGACGCGCTTTATCGGCTTTTCAAAAGAGAGTGAAGATCACCTCGACCATTTCTGGGAGCTGATCGATGAATTCCTTAACGGGGTCTTGTTCCTTTTGATCGGTATGTCGATGTTGCTGTTTGAATTCCATCAAGAAGACTGGATCATGATGGCGGTCGCCGTTCCTTTGGTCTTGCTTTCGCGTTATCTGAGCGTGTTTTTCTCTTACGTAGGGTTTAAGCGCTATCGCACCTACAACCCTTGGTCCATTAAAATCCTTACCTGGGGCGGCCTAAGAGGTGGATTAGCGCTGGCCATGGCACTCTCCATTCCCTCTGGCATTTGGGTCATTCAAGATAAGCTCATTGACGTTAAAGAGATCATCTTGGTTATGACTTACTCTGTGGTGGTATTTTCCATCTTAGTGCAAGGCTCTACCATTACCCCAATGATAGAGAAAGCCAAACGGGCAGAGAAACAGGCCTAGTGCCCGCAGCAGTGTGCATCAATGCCAGCAAAATACGCTGGCATTTTTCTACCTGTATCGGATAAATGACATCCGATTGCAGCCATCGCCAAGCAAAATGTCTACTATAACTCATCGATAGGCGCCCCCATCTTTGGCTACGTTATGGAAAACCTCTCTTTAGACATTCGCACACTTAACTTCACGGTTATCGTCTTCTCCTTTATCTATTCTTCAGGCTTGTTCTTTTATCAAGCCTCGCAGAAACAAGTTCAAGGCCTAAACCGACTGGCCGCTGGCATCTTTATGATTGGCTTAGGGCCGCTGTTTTTAGGTTTTCGAGGAACCGCACCAGAGTGGCTGACCATAGTGCTCGCCAATACCCTCATCATGCTGGGTTTTCTTTTTACCGTGAAAGGCATCTGCGCGATTCGCGCCTATCACGCTAAAGGAGTGCGATGGTTAGAGGGGGCATTGCTGCTAGCAGGTCTACTGTTTGTTTTCTTTACCTATGTAACACCATCCATCAACGCCCGTATTCTTATCTTAAGCGCCTACCTCAGCGCCTCCTGTTTTTTCGCTGCTTGGGCACTGCTTAAGGGCGAGAAGGACGATGCCAAGTTTCCTCTTCTCATGATGGTGATCCCATTTGTCAGCTATGGCAGTTTTATGATGTTTCGCCTCGTCTATACCGCGCTGGGGCCTACAATTAGCAGTTATATGAGTTCTGGACTGATTCATGCCCTGACCTACCTATTCTGCATCATATTAATGGTTGCCATTAGCCTGAGCATGCTATGGCTCATCAATGCGAGATTGCTCGACTCCATCCATCAGTTGTCACAAAAGGATCCATTGACAGGAATCTATAACCGACGAGCGATGGACTCGTTACTGCCTTCTCTAGTTCGTCAATCGAAAGAGGAACATCTGCCCCTTAGCGTGATAATGACCGATATCGATAACTTCAAACAGATTAACGATGAGCTAGGGCATCTGGTGGGAGACAAAACCATTGAGAAAGTCGCCAAGCTTATGCAGCACGCTCTACCAGACTCGGTTTTGGCAATACGTTTTGGCGGTGATGAGTTTATGCTACTGTTACCCAAGCACACAGCGGAAGAAGCGATTCAACAAGCAGAACTATTGAGGCAAAAGGTGGCGCTGAATCCTATCGTAAGTAGTGTTCATCTTGATTGCACCATGAGCTTTGGCGTCGCAGAACTCAAACGCAGTGACTCGGTGGATGACCTACTCTCCAATGCCGATGTTGCCCTCTATGAAGCCAAAAATGGTGGACGAAACCAAGTAGTTGTTGCCCAGTGACCGCAACCATTTGTTGAGAAGCCCTGCCTATAGAAGGGCTTTTTCACATCTATACCGTCTGTACAAAGGTGACATTCAGAAACGGGAGCTGCCCCATAGAAACTAGAGACTTCGACTCTGCCGAGAACACTGAGTTGATGGCAATTTGTATTGCCTTGATGCGAAGAAGCCTACTTTTCTATCTGTAGTAGTGCAGCTTGATACGAGTTGCTGGCTGAGCGGGGGAGAGTAGATGGTCCGGCATTCCGGCCCGCGAGAAAGTGCACAGCACTTTCAGGAGCGTTAAACGTAAAAAAGCCCCAGTCTTTCGACTAAGGCTTAGTATAAATGGCGGAGTGGACGGGACTCGATGGTCCGGCATTCCGGCCCGCGAAAAAGTGCACAGCACTTTCGGGAGCGTTAAACGTAAAAAAGCCCAGTCTTTCGACTAAGGCTTAGTATAAATGGCGGAGTGGACGGGACTCGATGGTCCGGCATTCCGGCCCGCGAAAAAGTGCACAGCACTTTCGGGAGCGTTAAACGTAAAAAAGCCCAGTCTTTCGACTAGGCTTTCTAATAAGTGGCGGAGTGGACGGGACTCGAACCCGCGACCCCCGGCGTGACAGGCCGGTATTCTAACCAACTGAACTACCACTCCGCAGTGGTATCACTCACCTAAGCAAGTGTCCATAATTTGAAGCCTGGCGATGTCCTACTCTCACATGGGGAAGCCCCACACTACCATCGGCGCTAATTCGTTTCACTTCTGAGTTCGGCATGGAATCAGGTGGGTCCAAATCGCTATGGTCGCCAAGCAAATTCTTTAATTCGGAAAGCTGTTTACGTTCTTACACATTCAATGTTCTTTCATTGAGTCCATCAAAACCCTTTGGGTGTTGTATGGTTAAGCCTCACGGGCAATTAGTACAGGTTAGCTCAACGCCTCACAGCGCTTACACACCCTGCCTATCAACGTTCTAGTCTCGAACAACCCTTAAGGGCACTTAAAGTGCCAGGGAAGACTCATCTCAGGGCTCGCTTCCCGCTTAGATGCTTTCAGCGGTTATCGATTCCGAACTTAGCTACCGGGCAATGCGTCTGGCGACACAACCCGAACACCAGAGGTTCGTCCACTCCGGTCCTCTCGTACTAGGAGCAGCCCCCTTCAATCTTCCAACGCCCACGGCAGATAGGGACCGAACTGTCTCACGACGTTCTAAACCCAGCTCGCGTACCACTTTAAATGGCGAACAGCCATACCCTTGGGACCGACTTCAGCCCCAGGATGTGATGAGCCGACATCGAGGTGCCAAACACCGCCGTCGATATGAACTCTTGGGCGGTATCAGCCTGTTATCCCCGGAGTACCTTTTATCCGTTGAGCGATGGCCCTTCCATTCAGAACCACCGGATCACTATGACCTGCTTTCGCACCTGCTCGAATTGTCATTCTCGCAGTCAAGCGGGCTTATGCCATTGCACTAACCTCACGATGTCCAACCGTGATTAGCCCACCTTCGTGCTCCTCCGTTACTCTTTGGGAGGAGACCGCCCCAGTCAAACTACCCACCAGGCACTGTCCTCACCCCGGATAACGGGGCTAAGTTAGAACATCAAACATACAAGGGTGGTATTTCAAGGTCGGCTCCACAGATACTGGCGTACCTGCTTCAAAGCCTCCCACCTATCCTACACATGTAGGCTCAATGTTCAGTGCCAAGCTGTAGTAAAGGTTCACGGGGTCTTTCCGTCTAGCCGCGGGTACACTGCATCTTCACAGCGATTTCAATTTCACTGAGTCTCGGGTGGAGACAGCGTGGCCATCATTACGCCATTCGTGCAGGTCGGAACTTACCCGACAAGGAATTTCGCTACCTTAGGACCGTTATAGTTACGGCCGCCGTTTACCGGGGCTTCAATCAAGAGCTTCGACCGAAGTCTAACCCCATCAATTAACCTTCCGGCACCGGGCAGGCGTCACACCGTATACGTCATCTTACGATTTTGCACAGTGCTGTGTTTTTAATAAACAGTTGCAGCCACCTGGTATCTGCGACTCTCAATAGCTCCATCCGCGAGGGACTTCACCGTCAAGAGCGTACCTTCTCCCGAAGTTACGGTACCATTTTGCCTAGTTCCTTCACCCGAGTTCTCTCAAGCGCCTTGGTATTCTCTACCCGACCACCTGTGTCGGTTTGGGGTACGATTCCAACTTATCTGAAGCTTAGAGGCTTTTCCTGGAAGCATGGCATCAATGACTTCACGCCCTTGGGCGCTCGACATCGTGTCTCAGCCTTAGAGAGAGCCGGATTTACCTAACTCTCAAGCCTACGCACTTGAACCTGGACAACCGTCGCCAGGCCCACCTAGCCTTCTCCGTCCCCCCATCGCAATAAGTTGAAGTACGGGAATATTAACCCGTTT
>NZ_JCBDGK010000057.1:0-6159 GCF_059834005.1 Vibrio sp. R12-SW3-ISO1 | reverse complement strand
CATTCGCACCAGAACGGTGCATCAAACCAATATCCATGGCCAGCGCTGCAAACTGGCAGCGCGCATTGAAGTGATTGATAACGGCCCCGGCATTCCATCTGAACTGCAAGATACGCTGTTTTACCCTATGGTCAGCGGTCGAGACGGCGGAACGGGGCTAGGATTATCCATCGCGCAGAACCTTATCGATCAACATCAAGGAAAAATCGATGTCGAAAGCTGGCCAGGAAGAACCACATTTACGATTTATCTGCCCATTTAAGGTAGAGATTTATTTGCTGCCCGACGTCAAAGGCGAAGGGAAAGACTGTCATTTGGCGATGCTGTGAGGAAAGGAAGTTATGAGTAAAGGATACGTCTGGGTTGTCGATGATGACAGCTCGATTCGTTGGGTAATGGAGAAGACCTTATCGTCGGCCAATATTAAATGCGAAACTTTCGCGGACGCTGAGAGTGTCTTAATGGCCCTTGAGCGCGAGTCGCCCGATGTGTTGGTCTCGGATATTCGCATGCCGGGCATCGATGGCATTCAGCTACTCAAGCAGGTTCACGAGGCCTCACCTGACCTGCCTGTTATCATCATGACGGCGCACTCTGATCTGGATGCCGCGGTCAACGCCTACCAAAAAGGGGCGTTTGAATATCTACCTAAACCCTTTGATGTCGACGAAACCCTCACCTTAGTTGAGCGTGCGATTACGCACAGCCACGAGCAAAAGCGTGAGCACGCCACCGCCGACCATGACACCTACAGCCCGCCAGAAATCATCGGTGAAGCTCCAGCGATGCAAGAGGTATTTCGCGCCATCGGCCGCCTTTCACGTTCGTCCATTTCGGTGCTGATTAATGGCGAGTCCGGTACTGGTAAAGAGCTGGTGGCACACGCACTGCACCGTCATAGCCCTCGAGCGAGTAAACCGTTTATTGCCCTCAACATGGCCGCGATTCCCAAAGATTTGATTGAATCCGAGCTGTTTGGCCATGAAAAAGGGGCTTTCACCGGCGCTAATAATGTGCGCCAAGGCCGTTTTGAGCAAGCCAATGGGGGAACCCTGTTTTTGGATGAGATCGGTGACATGCCACTCGATATTCAAACTCGCTTGCTGCGTGTCTTGGCCGATGGTCAGTTCTATCGCGTAGGCGGCCACTCGCCAATCAAAGTGGATGTGCGTATCGTCGCTGCGACCCACCAAAACTTAGAAAAATTGGTTCATGAGAACAAATTCCGCGAAGATTTGTTCCACCGCCTCAATGTCATCCGCATCAAGATTCCGTCACTGCGCGAACGCAAACAAGACATTGAAAAACTGACGCTGCACTTCTTAGCACTGGCCGCCGAAGAGCTGGGCGTAGACGTAAAGACACTGCATCCGACCACAGTAGACACGTTAAATCGCCTCGATTGGCCGGGTAACGTGCGCCAGCTAGAGAACGTCTGTCGCTGGCTGACCGTGATGGCCAGTGGCAGTGAAGTGTTACCCAACGATTTGCCGACGCAGTTACTGCAAGACAGCCATACGACGCAAAGCAGTGGCGAAGGAAACTGGCAGCAGCAACTGTCGAGCTGGGCGCGAGACGCTCTCTCCAAAGGCGACTCCGAGCTGCTCTCCTACGCACTTCCTGAATTTGAACGTATACTTTTAGAAGCAGCACTTGAGCATACTAACGGCCATAAGCAGGATGCCGCAAAGCTCCTTGGTTGGGGGCGCAATACACTTACCCGCAAACTGAAAGAGCTTTACTGATTGTATTTAAAGAGAAAATCGAGATGCAACCCTTTGCATGATAAGGATCCAAGGTCTCGATTTTTCTCTGATTTTTTCCTCGCTTGACTGTTTTAAAGCCGATAAGATGACTTAACGCACACGCAAGAATCCGGACTTTATGGCGACCACTCAAATCACTCTAAGAACTGCCGTTGTTCTCCCATTCGTGATGATCTTTATCATCACACTGGGTGTGATTGTTGCGGTGCAAAAAAGCAGTTATGAAGACATGGTCGTGAACGTCAGTGACCAGGCGCTCTCATCACTGACCGACAACGTCACCTCAGAGCTCAATCACTTTCTCAGTCCCGCCTTTGATGCCAGTCTGGCGATCAGCCACACCATCGGCTTTGGTGAGCTCTATCGTCATGATGATATGCGCCAAATCGAAGCGTATCTGCGCAGCAGCTTTTCGGACCTCTATCGCTCGGTCCCTAATTTGGATGCGATTGGTTTTGGTGGTGAAGGCGCCGAATATGTCGGTTATCGCCGCGAAGCCAATCAAGGGCTGACCTTGATGCTAAAAGACCGCCGCACTTTAGACAAACTGGTGATTTATCGCGGTCAACAGGTCTCTGGAGAGGTTCGCTCCGTCATCGATAACTATGACCCGCGTGTGCGCCCTTGGTACACGCCAATCGCAGACCATCACCATGGTGCCTGGTCGTCCATTTACGCCAATGCCGATGAGCGGCAAGATATCACGCTGACCGCACTGACGCCCGTGTTTGCTGAAGAAAAATTTGTCGGCGTGGTGGGTGCCGATCTGAAAATCGACACGTTTAATGCCTTCTTGCGTCAGCAGCGCGATAAGAACAGCGTGATTATTTACATTACGGATGCCGAGCAGCGTTTAGTCGCCCATTCCACCGAAGGGAGCGTCGTTTCTTGGGGTACCGCGCAGAGCAAAAAAGGCGACCGCCTGCTTGCCATCGAGAGTGGTCATCCGGTGGTCAAAGCCAGTGCCTTGCACGCCAGCGAGGCCAATCTATTCCAGCAAGGACGTTTCGAGCAGCAGCAATATTATCGCTTCCCGCTTTCGCTAAATGGCCAACGTTACTTCAACCACATTACGCCCTACACCGACTCGCATGGTTTGACCTGGTATATCGGCGTCGCCATCGCTGAGCAAGATTTACTGGGCGATTTGGCACAAAGTCAGCGCAACGGTTGGTTAACGGGTTTATTGGTCAGCGTCTTGGGGGTCCTCGTCTGCCTTATCGCTCTAAACAAAGTGGTCAAACCCATCACCTCAACCGCTGATGCCGCCAAGCATCTTGCCAAAGGCGATTGGGATAGCCACATGCCTAAACCTGGCCATATCTATGAAACCAATCTCTTGGTGTTCGCGTTTAACGAAATGGCAAACAACCTCAAAGCCTCTTTCAAAGCCTTAAAATCGCAACTGCTGTACGACTCGCTGACTCGCTTATATAGCCGTGAAGGGCTGGTCGATACCTGTGATAGCCTGAGAAAGCTCGAGGGGACCCTGCTGTTAGTCGGGATCAACAAATTCCGTGATATCAATGACAGCCTCGGCCACCTGCAAGGCGATCAACTGCTAGCGATCATTGCAGAGCGGCTGAAAACACGGTTTGAACAAAACAGCTATTTGGCGCGCATCGGTGGCGATGAGTTTGCGATTTATATTCCCGCTCATCGCGACAACGAACCTGCAAATGTCTACGCTAACCAAGTGTTGCAGATGTTTGCCTCGCCGTTTTCCATGGCGAGTGAAAATGTGGTGGTCAATGTCTCCGTCGGGATTGTGGAAGAAGGGCCGAGCCACAACATGACCCTGTGGCTGAGAAACGGCAGTATTGCCCTGAGTAACGCTAAGCAAGAGCCGTCCAACATCAGTTACTACAAACCTGAGATGGCGGATATTTCGCGTAAACGCACACTGATGCAAGCGAAGATCCAATCCGGCGTGGAGAAGCAAGAGTTTTTGCCTTTCTATCAACCGATCGTCGATTTAGCCACTGGCAAGGTGGTCGGCGCCGAAGCGCTAGCACGTTGGCAATCCGCAGACTCTGGGCTTATCTCTCCTATGGAGTTCATCCCTATCGCTGAAGAGAGCGGACTGATTGGCGCCATCGGTGAGACCATTTTGCGTCAAGCGTGTAACGACACGGTGAAGGGGATGCAAGAGGGCAAATGGGATGAGGATTTCCATATCCACGTCAATTTGTCGGTTAAACAACTGTCGAATGTCGATTTGATTGCCTCACTCAAGCGCATCCTTGATGAGTCCGGACTCGATGCCGATAACCTGACGTTGGAAATCACCGAGTCCCGTATTGTCGATAATGACCCAGTGATCATCAAAAACATGCGGGCCATTCGCGATCTTGGTGTCCATATCGCCATCGATGATTTTGGTACGGGTTACAGCTCACTGGCGTATTTGCACAAGCTTCCGTTCGATTGTCTAAAAATCGATCGCACCTTTGTCAACAAAATGCGCCCAGAGCAACTCGATACGTCGATCGTCGCTGCAATTGTCAACATGACCAAGAGCATGAAAGTAGAACTGGTTGCCGAAGGGATCGAGACCCAAGAGCAAGCGCAGATGCTCACCTCCCTCGCCTGCCCATTAGGTCAAGGCTTCCTCTACAGCCGCCCGATTACCTATCAGGATTGGCCAACAGATCTGGTTAACATGAAGCGATAATCAGCACATCGGGTCGATTTTGCGCGCTTATCCTACTGACACTCACATCATTGACTCTTATACTTAGCTCAAATTAGACCCATTGGATCCGTCATAATGATAACGAAAAATCTCCCGCTTACCGATTTGCACCGTCACCTTGACGGCAATATTCGCACTCAAACGATTTTAGAACTGGGCCAGAAGTTTGGCGTCGCCTTGCCCGCGTATGATGTGGCATCGTTAACCCCCCACGTGCAAATTGTGGAAGCAGAGCCTTCATTGGTTGCCTTTTTGTCCAAGCTTGATTGGGGCGTAGCGGTCTTGGGTGATCTCGACGCATGTCGCCGAGTCGCCTACGAAAACGTGGAAGATGCTCTGAATGCTCGTATTGACTATGCCGAGCTGCGTTTCTCTCCTTACTACATGGCGATGAAACATAAACTGCCCGTAACTGGCGTGGTGGAAGCCGTCGTCGATGGTGTAAAAGCGGGTGTGCGAGATTTTGGCATTCAAGCCAATCTGATTGGGATCATGAGCCGCACCTTTGGCACCGATGCCTGTCAGCAAGAGTTGGATGCGATTTTGACACAGAAAGATCACATTGTTGCCGTTGACCTCGCCGGTGACGAACTCGGCCAACCCGGTGATCGCTTCGTGAAGCACTTTAAGCAAGTGAAGGATGCGGGCCTCAACGTCACGGTTCACGCTGGTGAAGCGGCGGGAGCAGAAAGCATGTGGCAAGCGATCAACCAACTTGGCGCGACGCGTATTGGCCACGGTGTAAAAGCCATCCACGACCCGAAATTGATGGATTATCTCGCAGAGCAGCGCATTGGCATTGAGTCCTGCCTAACGTCTAATATCCAAACCAGTACCGTGGATTCATTGGCCAACCACCCGATTAAGACCTTCCTTGAACATGGCGTACTAGCCTGTCTCAACACCGACGACCCTGCTGTTGAGGGTATTGAGCTTCCTTATGAGTATGAGGTCGCTGCGCCGCAAGCAGGCTTGTCAGCAGAGCAAATCCGTCAAGCTCAGATCAATGGTTTAGAGTTGGCCTTTTTGTCCGAAGCCGACAAACAAGCCCTGAGAGAGAAAGTCGCCCAACGCGTCTAGACCGCACCTGGCCGACCGCATCTAGCCGACCGCATCTAGCCAGCCATAGTGCTGGCTTTTTTGTATTTGGCGTTTGTGGGTGTCGTTTTTGAGGGGAAAGGTCAAGGACAGGTAGTTTAAAGCGACTCGAAAAACACATGATAGTGACAGTCGCAGTCGGTAGATAGAGATTTGAAAAAATAGATATGCGCAGATATGAAAAAAGCCTCGCTATCACTAGCGAGGCTTTCAATGGTGGCGGAGAGATAGGGATTTGAACCCTAGATACGCTATTAACGTATGCCGGTTTTCAAGACCGGTGCTTTCAACCACTCAGCCATCTCTCCACAAATTGTTTAATCAAAGTCTTACTCACCCTTAAAGGTCGCTTTGATTAGGAAATTGTTTCTGTAACGCCGCAGATTTTGGTGTGAGATGCGCAGTGTGCAATCGCACATGAGCATCGCAGTAACAAAAGATGCAAGTTACTGGAACAATTTACAATCGAAGCCTGGCGATGTCCTACTCTCACATGGGGAAGCCCCACACTACCATCGGCGCTAATTCGTTTCACTTCTGAGTTCGGCATGGAATCAGGTGGGTCCAAATCGCTATGGTCGCCAAGCAAATTCTTTAATT
>NZ_JCBDGK010000056.1:0-60361 GCF_059834005.1 Vibrio sp. R12-SW3-ISO1 | reverse complement strand
GGCCTGCCGCCAGCGTTCAATCTGAGCCATGATCAAACTCTTCAATTTAAAGTTTTGTTGGCTCAATGAATACTGATAAGTTCCTAGTGACTAGAAGCTAGTTCCTAGAAAACTTGAATTGACTGTGCTGAATCCGAAGATTCAATGGTCACTCAGTTCATTGAAACCTAATTTGAAGCCTAAGCTTCCAATTGGATTATCATCAACGAGTGCCCACACAGATTGATAGGTTTATATTGTTAAAGAGCGTCTAGTGCGATGTCGCTTTTGCGTCTCGCTGCTAGGGGTGCGTATCTTACGCTTCCCGCTTTCAGAGTCAAGCTTTTTTATTCGCTTAATTTTTCTGAACCCGATTTGGTTTGTGACTTTCGTCTCACTCCGTGTCGGTGAGGCGGCATTATAGGGAGGTCTGAAAGGAAGACAAGCACTATTTTCAATTTATTTTCTGTTTGCTCAAAATTAAATCAAACCAATGAAAATAGAATAAAATTTCAACATTTGAGACACGTCACATCAATAGGTTGGAAAAACAATAACCTTATACGTAATATGCCTGTATCTATTTTGTTAATAATAGATTTTCTTATTCTCAACCAAAAAGTTGTATTCCAATATGAGTTCAAATAAATCAACCATTCTGATGGTAGCCTTGGCGGTATTGGGTGGCATGCTCTTTCTCTTTATCGAATCACAAGGAAAAGAGCTATCTTCTGCGTTGACTTTTGTTATCGGTGTTTTAGCTTGCGCTTTTGTTTTTAAATTTTCGAATACCGATTCAGAGCCAGTACCAGTCAGCGATCCATCCACCAAGACCTTATATGTTGGTAACCTTCCATACAAAGCAAACGAATCTCACGTCAAAGAGTTGTTTGCTCAACATGGTGAGGTATTTGCCGTTCGATTAATGAAGGATAAAAGGACAGGAAAGCGTCGTGGCTTCGGTTTTGTGGTAATGGCCACCAACGATGCGCAAACTGCAATCGATGCGCTGAATGATAAAGACTATCTTCAGCGTACCTTAAAGGTGAGGATTGCTAACAATCCAAAATCTCAATCGGAGAACTCTGAACAGGAGTAAACCCTAAGTTCTGCAGTTTTCTGTTCAGCGCTTCTTCCTGCCAAGGAGGAGCGCTGGAGTAAATCTCCCGCTTGCCTTTCTCACTCACTTCTAATTCATGACCCAGCAGCTGTTTTACGCGTCTCGCAATGGCTTGACCGGAGTCGACTAGGATAACGCCATCACCGAGCACCTGTTGGATCTCATCTTTGATGAGCGGAAAGTGGGTACAGCCTAGTACGGCAACATCAATGTGACCTTTGATCGGCAGCAGCACTTCTTCTAACTCTTCCAGTACTACCGCTTGCCCACGTAGCTTCTCTTCAGCCATATCCACCAGCCTTGTCGAGCCTAGCATTTCGACAGGTTTACTCTGAGAAAAGTTGCGAATGAGGTCATGGGTATATTCTCGCGTCACCGTCGCTGGCGTCGCAATCAACCCGACGGCTTTATTGGCCATGTTTGACGCCGGCTTAATCGCCGGCACAACACCGACAATGGGAATAGTATGCTGGGCACGAAGTGTGGGGAGCACAATGGTGCTCGCCGTATTGCATGCAATCACCACTAGATCGATGTGAAACCGATCGGCGCACTGCGACACGATTTGCTTTACGCGATCGATCAACACCCTGTGTTCTAGCTCACCGTAAGGGTACGCTTCGTTATCAAAAACGTAGTAGTAGTTGAGTTGGGGTAGGATCGCCTCGATTTCTTGATAGACAGAAAGCCCACCAACACCGGAATCAAAAATTAGAACATTTGGCTGAGAGAACACTGGCGACTTCCACACAATAAGATGCGCTGATCATACTCGCTCTGCATCGATTGGCAATATCGAGGCTTGATAACGTTGATGTGAGAAGCGCTCTCCGTGCTCTTGGCGCGTCAACGCCAACACTATCTCGCCTTGGTAGCTTCTTGTTTGAGTCACCAATGTATGAAATTCACCATTTTCTCCGCACGGATCCACCGTCTCGGGTAGTGATTGTAGGAACGCTGAGTTGTACCAAAGGCCGCAGTAGTCTGGGATAAGTTGCTCGGCATCCGTTGTGACCACTAAGGTTTGTATTCCTCTGTCGATGATCTCGTTGGCCAACGCTTGACTGCTCTCTCCAAGGAGAGGGAAGACACACTCCCATCCTGCAGGCTCAATATAGCTTCGCCGATAGTCTGCGATACCATTGCAAAACATATCGCCGAATGCGACAGCGTCTATTGCTAACCCACTATTGCGTAAGCCGTCAACGATGCTTTGCTGATAGATCTCGTTACTTGGGAACACCTCTGGCAAAGCAATCTCAATCAGCGGCAAACCGAGCAATTGTGCTTGCATCCGGACGACAGACAGCGGCGTCGCTTGAAAAGGGACTTCGTCTTTGACATAGGTCGTATAGAGGCCAATGACTTGGTATTGGCTACTGTCGATAAGTCGCTCAAGTGTGAGGGTTGAATCTTTACCAGAAGACCAACTGACGATGACGTTTTTTTTCATATAATTTGTTTATCAGTATAAAAAGCCGCCCGAAGGCGGCTTTACGATTAGAATTGGTAAGTTGCAGTAAGGTAATAAGCACGTTCTGGTGCAGGATACCCTCCGGCTGTTTCGTATTTCTCGTCTGTCACATTCTCTACCCTACCATTAAGAGTTAAATGGTCATTCGCATAGTAGTTAACAGAAACGTCAAACAGACTGTAGGCAGCTAGTTCCTCAGAAAAATCAGGTCGCTTACCCACATATTGGTAGCCAAGCGATAGGTCAAATTGCTCAAAACCGGCAACAGCGTTGTATTTATAAGTTTCTTTTGCTCTACGAATAAGCTGCTCACCTTCTTGATCTTCAGGATTTTTAAAGTCCGCACTCAATTGGTGAGATATAAAGCTAGTCTCAAACTCTGCCACAAGCTCTAGTCCTCTCAACTGGCTTTCTCCAGGAGAATTGTAGTATTTGCTTGTGCTAAAGTTATAGTCGATCAAGCTATCAACATTAGTGTCATAGCCCGTAATGGACCAATTCACGTCACTTACTACACCGCTAAATGTTAGCTCAAAAGACTCCGCCTTCTCAGCTTCAAGCGTTTCGTTGCCATAATAACTATATAATTGATACAAGTTTGGCGCTTTAAATGATGTGCCATAGGATGCTTTAACAACCAACCACTCAGAAAAACGATAGCCAGCACCAGTGTTATATGTTGATTCTGTCCCAAACTGTTCGTTGTCATCTAGGCGAGCACTCAGTTCTCCAAAAGCTTTCTCATAATCTGCATTAAGCGCAACGAAATAAGCTACATTGGTTCGATCATATTCAGTATTGGCTGGCTTAACAATGTAAGCTTCGTTGCGCCAGTCAATACCACCACTAAATACTAACGATGAACTGAATGCGTAAGATGAAGTCCACTGAAGGTTAGTCTGTTCCAATTCATCGGATGAAACTGACGAAGAGTGCTTACCTTCACTCTTTTCATAATCCCAATTATCTTGATTTTGATAGTTAACCAAGAAGTGGGAATTGAGTTGCGCTCCTGAATAATCGATACCACCTACCAACGCAACATTCTGTACTTCCGACTCCTTTAACGAATAAACATAGGTATTACTTATATAATCTAGGTAACTACCATCATACTGTGAAAAGTTTTCGAACAATCGGATGTTCGCATAACCCTTCCACTGCTGATCAATGTCGTGGACATAGCCGATTATGGCATTTCGAGATTCAAAACCATGACGATCATTATCGTTAACGCCAGAGATTGGATGAACATTATATCCTTGATCGGAATCGTAACCGACGGACAGGCTTACATGCCCATTTTTACCTACTTTAAATCCAGATACCAAGTTCAATTCTTGGTAGTCAAGGCTACCTAACCCGGCAGTGAGTTTCGTCGTTTCTTTGTTAGACTTGGCGTGTGTAATAATGTTGATGACCCCACCAATCGCCTCAGAGCCATACATTGAAGCTCTCGCCCCTCGAACGTACTCGACTCGCTCAACATAATTGATCGGTACTTGGCTAAAATCCACACCACCTTTCGCAGCACGGGCAAAACGCACACCATCAATGAGCACAAGGACTTGATCTGAGTTTGCTCCGCGAACAAAAATTGAAGCTTGCTGTCCACGGCCACCATTCTGCGTTACCTGAACCCCAGTCAACCTCTTAAATACATCAGTCAAAGACTTTGCTTGAATGCGTTCAATGTCGTCACGAGTTACGACTTCGATCTGAGCTACAACGCTCTTTGTGTTTTGCTCAAAACGATTCGCCGTCACCACCATGGTTTCATCAGCCGCGGCTTCTTGGGCCAAACTCGAGGTAGCAGGAAGTAGCGATGCCACTGCTATCGCTAGAATAGATTTGTTCATTATATTGTTCCTAAATCGCGTAAATCCTACTGAGTTCTGGCGGATGCCGTTGATGGAACTCAGCTGCTGGCAGGTATTCGGACTTAAGAGCTGTTGGCCTACTGCCTCGACTTCCCACACCTCCCGTGGTGCAGTGTCGTGTTGAGGGGTCGTTCTCTTTTACCGCTGCGCGTCAGTTCTGGATTTGCACCAGATTCCCTTTTCAGCCATCTATACATCTAGATAGCACCAGCTTGAAGGCATAGTATTGAGCCTGACGGTGTTTGTCTAGTGATAGATGGCTATAAGCTATAGTTTTACAGTGCGCATTGCGCCCGTTTCGCGACCAAGACTGGACATCAGACGGGGATTGAATAAAATCTGCGCTCTTAAATGGCAAACACCACCCAGGTAATCACCCCAAAGGTACTATTCATGGCGACTCTTGATGTAAACCCGCAGCACTACCAGCAGCAACTCGATGACAAAATCTCTCGTTTGACCGAGATGTTTTCCTGTTACGAGGCGCCTGAGTTGGAAGTGTTCAAATCTCCAGAGCAGCACTATCGCATGCGCGCCGAATTTCGCGTGTGGCACGAAGGGGATGATCTCTATTACATCATGTTTAACCAACAGACTCGTGAAAAGTACCGCGTCGATCAGTTTCCGGCGGCCAGTCGTCTTATCAATGACTTAATGCCGCTGCTTCTCGAAGCAATGAAAGATAACGACACACTGCGCCGCAAGCTCTTTCAAGTCGATTTTCTCTCGACACTGAGCGGCGAAATCTTGGTCTCGCTGCTATACCATCGTCAGCTCGATGATGCCTGGACAGTGGAAGCAAAAGCGCTGAAACAACGCTTAAATGACGAAGGGTTCAACCTCAACCTGATTGGCCGTGCGCGTAAAATGAAGATCGTGCTCGATAGAGATTATGTGGTAGAGAAACTGGATGTGAACGGCCAGCCTTATGTTTACCAGCAGGTCGAAAACAGCTTTACGCAGCCTAACGGAAAAGTGGCAGAAAAAATGCTGGAATGGGCCGTCGACTGCACCCAGGAGAGCCAAGGCGATCTGCTTGAGCTCTACTGCGGTAACGGCAACTTTTCACTGGCACTGGCACAAAACTTCGACCGTGTATTAGCGACCGAACTCGCCAAGCCTTCCGTTGAATCCGCGCAGTACAACATCGCAGCTAACAACATAGACAACGTACAGATCCTCAGATTGTCAGCCGAAGAGTTTACTCAAGCGATCGAAGGCAAACGAGAATTCCGCCGCTTAAAAGACGCCAATGTGGATTTAAGCAGCTACAACTGCAACACCATTTTTGTCGATCCGCCTCGCTCAGGCATGGATATCGATACCTGTAAGATGGTGCAAAACTATCAACGTATCGTCTACATCTCATGCAACCCTGATACGCTCAAAGAGAATTTGGACGTGTTATCGCAAACGCACAAGATCACTCGATTCGCCCTGTTTGACCAATTCCCTTACACCCACCATATGGAAGCGGGTGTGATGCTTGAGCGAATTAAATAAGGGCTCAATCAACTTATTACTGTCTAAAAAGTGACCCTGGGTACGGCTCAGGGTACGGATTCAAGAAAACACTAGAACGAATGAAAAGAACACTATCTTTAAAAGCTCTAAACAGTGTGGCATAGAGCTGACCTTTCCCCGAGATTAGTACCATCACCTCGATGAAGTTTCTTATCTTCACGCCGCTTGATTGGCATACTCAACTGGCGTCGTGTAATTGAGAGAGCTATGAGGCCGAACGTGGTTGTAATGCTCTCTACATAGATTTATTTCGTAACGTGCCTCATCCAGAGTTCTGAACCAGTGTTGATTGAGACATTCATTTCTGAATTTGCCATTTAAGCTCTCCACAAAGGCGTTTTGAGTTGGTTTACCAGGCTGGATAAAGGCAAGTGTTACCGAGGTCGCCTTACCCCAAAAGAACATAGCCTTACTGGTGAACTCTGTGCCGTTATCGCAAACAATATTGTCAGGCTTACTGCGCACCTCGGTCAGTGGAGTCAAAAATCGAGCAACCTGCTGACCACTGATTGATACGGACACCAGTTGTCCAATGATCTCTCGTGAAAAGTCATCAACGATATTGAGTACGCGAAAACGTCTTCCATTACTCAACTGATCAGATACAAAATCCATCGACCAGCGTTGATTAGCTCGGGTAGGGAGATCCATAACCAATCGAGGGCGATGTAGCTTTTTGCGCTTCTTCGTTCTGACTTGAAGCCTTTCTTCCGTGTATAGACGATAGGTGTGCTTCTTATTCACAACTAGACCTTCCGCTTTTAGTAAGCCATGGAGCATTAGGTAGCCGTAGCGAGAATATTGTGCCGCTAGCTCTTTCAAGCGTTCGCGTAACCCAATATCTGACGGGGTTTTAGGGCAGTATCGAAACGCCGTTCGACTCAAACACGCAAGCTTACAGGCCACTCTCTCACTCAGTCGATGAGTATCAATGAGATATCGGACAACAAGCTTTCGAGAAGATGGTGTTACCACTTTTTTGAGACAACGTCCTTCATCGCTTCAACTTCGAGCAGTTTCTCAGCCAACAATTTCTTGAGCTTATTATTCTCAGACTCGAGTTCCCTGAGCCTTTTTGCTTCGTTCACTTCAAGCCCAGCGTATTTGCTGCGCCAGTTGTAAAACGTGCCAGATGATATTCCCATGTCACGACAAATGTCGTCCACCTTAGCGCCAGCCTCGTGCTGCTTTATCGCCTTAATGATTTGTTCTTCCGTGTATCGTTTTTTCATTTTGAGATCTCCACTGTTTCTAGTGTATTAGAAATCTCATCAAAGTCATGGTGTTAATTTAGGGGGAAAGGTCAGAGCCACTAGCGATATTGGTGGCTTTGAGCGGGGCCTAGACTGAAGTAGTTGTGTTGCACAGCATTGTCAGCATGCGTACCGCTAGCACACCTGGAGTACTTCTGTATCCCAAAAGTCAAACAGTACAGGTTTTCCGTCACCGAAGGAAAACTCAAGTTTAAGACGTTGATCTCTGTTTGCTACACACCATCAGTTCCCTGTCCCGATACAAGCAAAGTTCTTTCACAATGCACCCTAATTAGTAATTAATTCATATTCCAGTTTGGTTAAAATCGCTGGCGCCAAATCTTCTAAGCCAACCGCACTGTAGCCATAGAAATTAGGTTTGATTTGCTGGCGTAAATTGACCAAAGCTGACGTAGAGTTTTCTTCCATCATTAACTTGTCATTAAACGTGGCTAACAGCTGTATTTGGCCCTTGGTGAGGTTAGATAGGTATTCGCTGTATCCACCGACTGAATTGTAAAGTAACGCATAGCGCCCTCCCTCCGCTTCTTCAATATAGTAATTACCACTTCTAGCTAGATTGGAAATAGCCTCTAGCGGAGTTGTTGAATCAGCGAAGGCGGTTTGCAAGTAGGTGTCGTTGCCCGCATGATACTTTATCTCTGGGACAAAACCAGGTTTCGGAAACACTAAAAATGCGTCTATTGTACCATTGGATGTAATAGCAGATAGAATAAACTTGCTGTCTTTATAGTACTTAATCTCAACTTCACCATTTGAATATTTTGTATATACGGGCGAGCCAAAGGTTTCTTCTAACACACCACTTGATGCTCGAATATATACGTTTGATAAGCGTTCATTTGACGGAGAATCTGAGAAATTTGAGACCAACAAATCCCAACCTTTTCCCGTCATATCAATGGCATCATTGAACTGACCAGCAGCGATAATAAGTGCCATAATCGCCAGAATTGGGTTGGGTGTCTTTTCCCTTAGTTTATCGAGAATAGCTTTTTCTGTTTCTACTGAAGCGATTGACGGCTCTTCAGGTACTTGCACTGCTTGTTTTTGCATCCTGACCTCTTACTCTGTCACTATCTGAGGTAGTCGAGCAACAACACGAGTACATAGATATTCGTCAACATCTTTTTCAACTGATATCGATTCAGCCACCCAAGTGTATTTCATTAGTTGGTTTGTTAGCAGCTTCGTTGTTGATGTCGCGGTTACCGTTGTTGTTACAATGTTGTCTTTGCGATCAGCTGTGACAATTTTTTTCTTTTCAGCCGTTCGGTTTGTTTCTAACTCTTGCTGCACCATAGCTTCTAAAGAAGCGGCAAGTGACGCGCGAGCTTCCATAGCAGCAACATCCATGTCTAAAGTTAGATCTCCCATACTTTCAACACATGCAACTCCAGCGATCAAACCTTCATCTAATTCTGCTTGTGGGTTCATGTGCCAGTCAGGAAACTCAGTGTTCGCAGATACTTGAAACACCAACGCTGTCATTGCAGTAAGGAGTAGAGTCTTTTTCATGTTAAATCCCTAAATCATGTTTTTTTTCGTAGTTAAGTTCTGCTTTGTGTACTTTCTTTAGGTAATTGCGAGTTTCCGCTGCAGAGTGTTTTTTCTGAATCGTGCTGAACACTTTTTCAGAAGTAAGCTGATTGATGTTTTTAACGGCAACAGAACGTTTGCCACCAAATATTTGGTAGATGGGCCCCATACCACCATTGTAGGCAGCAATAACACAGTATTTCAGGCTCTCTTCATCTTCAATGCCTTTGAAGTAGCGAGAGCGGAGAAGGTGAATGTAAGCAGTACCTACTTCAATGTTCTTTTCTGGGTCAAATAAGTAGTCTCGTTTTAGCAGCTGTTGCTCACCAAAAAGAAAGCTTGTAGCATCAAGGCCAGCAGAACTAGGAACGATCTGCATTAGACCAAAGGCTGGAATGTGTGAAACCGCGGTTGGATCAAAGGCACTTTCTGTTTTGATGATAGAAAGCACAAATTCCGGCTCAAGACCATATTTAGTTGAGTATGTTTCAACAGCGTCGTAGAAACGTTTCTCTTTGCGATTTAACCATGTAGGCGGAAAGCTAATTTGTGCTTCAATAATGCTGTTACCCTTACTGTCGATAGACTCTGTTATGACAACCTCTTCAAGGGCTTTTTCTAGCTCTTGAAGTTGAACATCCTGCTCTTCAGACACAGGGAGTAATGGTTGGTTGCTGAGTTCTTCGATTTCGGTTTCTTCGATCAAAGTGGCAGTAAACACATCCGCTTTTTGTGCTTCACCAATAGTAATTTGTGATGTGGCCCAAATCTCTTCTTTTAGCTCTTCAATACTCGTTTCTTCACCAGCGAGACTCGTTACTTTGATAACGTTCTTTTCAAAGTTCACTTCACGTCTGAGTTCCAGGGTCGGACTGTAGCTCACCCAAGAGTATTGATCACTAAAGTTAGGCTTGTCCCATTTCTTTGACACTGTGTTTTTAAATTCGTTAAAAGTCTTTTGAGCATTGGCGAGGTATTGGTCAAATTCACAGTTCTTTTGAACTTTGTATAAGTCGAATTTTGCCTCGCTGCAGAGTTTATATTTTTCAAACTCGTCTTTTGCTTCGAAAGGTTGACTAACAAAATGTTCCACGCTCGTGCATTGATTTTCAGCGATGTCAAGTTCACAAGCTTGCTGCAAAGTTTCAGCGTAGCTCAATGGGCTTGTGAGTATTAATACGAGAGGCGACAAGCACAAAATAGTATTCTTCATGATTTTCCTTTGCATTGTCCGATTAGTTTTCGCTAATCGATAGTCGTTCCATGACAAAATCGCATTGTTCTAAATAACTGAGAATTAGACCAAAGCCAGGGGTATCTATTGAAAGGCGTGACTCATCCAGCTTTTCAAATCGTGAGGTATCAATCTTAGTAGGACACAGCAATGCGATATTGGTGTCGTAAGTTTCTTTTCCTTGGTTCAAAAGTGCTTCAATTCCGTCATAGAGCTTTTTGTCTGGGAACTCGATATGCGTTTTTTTCTCTACATACTGGTTTTCAAGTAAGACACCAGTACTTCCATCTTCATAAACCTGAAATAGAGATAAGTAACCGGATTTTTTAGCTGACAGGTTAATGAAGTAGTACTCTCCTGCGTTCAATCGAGCATTGGTCGATGCAAGAGTAAGAGAAGAAGAGTGATGATTGAAAAACAGATGGTTGTACTGTGCTTCAGGTAAAACCAAATGTCCTGAGCTGTTTGTCAATTGCCAGCCACCAGCAAAACGCTCAATGTCAATATGAGGTAAGCATTGGTGCTTTTCTACCCAATTCTGAAGCAGTGCAGTCTTTGACCAATAAGGGTGGAGTTCGCTGTTGCATTGGGAGTCTTTTAACCAATATGACAGCTTTTGTGCAAAAGAAGTGGGATCATACTGAACTTCAAGATAGAACTTCCCTTCAATTTTTTCACTCTTACTGATGGTGACATTGTTTCGAAATACGATGTCAGAGAAAGAGGTCTTATTGGAAGAAGCGCTCTTAGTTAACTTACCGTTTTGAAATTCTATAGATGAACTTGTTTCACCAATCACTCGACTCTCGAGCGATTTCGCTAAATCATGGTAAGCATTGTCTTTGGCTTGTTGATAAGTACCCCCTTGACCGAAACCATAAATGAGATTGGCGTCAAAAGGCACTTCCCCGTACCACGACGGGGAAGCAAAAACACAAGAGCTAACCAAGGCTGATAGTATGACTATGTGTTTCATTAGTCTTCTTTCTTACCTGGGTAAGGGGCTTGCATAATTGTCCAACTCGCATCTAAACCATATTTATTATAAATATTAATAGCGATAGTCTTACCATTCTGGCTTGCGGACATAACGTAACTATTTCTGTAAACACCAAAATTAAGGTTGTTTTCAGAGTTTTTAATTATTTTGTTGTAAATTGTTTCTTGAGTTATAGCTAATTGATTTCCTTCTAAAGGTCCATTCATTACTTGGCCTGTACGCTTATCGTTGTTTGAACATCCAATATTGTTAGCTGGTTTAAAGAAGCTCCAAGTCAAGCGACCATTTGAAGTAGCTGAAGGCCCTTCAACAAACCAACTACAATTATTAGTATCTAAATAATGCCCAGGAATGAGTTGGTTAGCACTTGCAAACGCAACAGATTTGACAGAGCTGATATTTTTGAATATCAAGTTACCGTTTTTATCTGCTGCAAATTCAGCACTCATATCAAAGAATTGAGTTTCACCAGTATCCTTATTAGTTACAGGTACACGCAGCATAGTGATCTGGTTACCAGCACCTTGAAAATGAGCACCTTGGAAAGCTATATCAAGATTGGTATTGTCAACGTCAGCGGCAAAAGTAGAGGTTGCAAAGAGTGCAGCAGTCGTTGTTAATAGAGTTTTCTTAAACATGGATGTAAGCCTTAATCAATGTTTTCAATAAAGTTAAAGTGAAATGGTTTGGTTACCAGTGATGGTTGGGTGCTGACGTTTTAGATCACCCATCTCAAATGAAGCCGACTTTACTTGGTCGTAGACTTCTTGGTAAAGCGTACCGATATCGCGATTACCTTCGATCATGGATTTCATTAGGTAGTAGCTAAATAGGCGGTGACCTTTCTCCTGATACATATTGGAGTATTCTTTGTCTCGACCTGCTGTCATTACCACCATACGCTCAGGATCGATACTGACTTTCTTCGGAGCAAGGCGGGATGCCGCGACCCCTTTAATTACTGACACGCCATCAGTCGCGCCACTAAAGCAGCTGTCAACCATCACCACGATCTTGCCTGCTTTACTATTGGAAAGAGTTTTGTAAACGTTATCGAGCTTGAAAAACGGGTCATCAGTTACGTAATCAGGGATCTTATCTTGCGGTAGAATGTAAGGATCGTTATCTGGGATTGCAGGGATACCGTGACCACTGTAGTAGAAATAAACTGTATCACCTTCAGCTACGTTATCTAACATCAAACGTAGCTTGTCTTTGATTGCACCACTTGTTGCATCTCGGTCAATAAGCTCGTAGACATGACGTTCTGGAACACCCAATACCTTACTTGCAACGTCAGACATGAGCTCGCCACTATTACGTGCGAAGGCCACTTGGTCAGAGTTCGCGTAGTTTTCAATAGAAAGATTGAAGAACCAAGCTGATTTATTGGCTTCAACGGGTATAGCTTTGGCAAGTAGCGCTTTCAACTCATCAGCAGCTGTTTTATCACTTGCCGATAAACGCGAATCGACCTCAAAACTGTCAATCAAATTCGGGTTTTGCATCTCTAAACCCGGTACCGCCACAGATGATTTGCTATCAAGTACGACAGATATTGCTTCGGGCTTGAATTGACTTTTCGCTATGTCTCCTGCGAACTCACTCTTATGATAAGAACCTGAAATATTTACCAACTCAAGCTGATCTTGGTTGTAACTGTAGGTCAGGGCGAGATCTAATTCGTTAATCTTATTGTATAGTTCACGCGCTTGCTCCAGAGGGACATTAAGTACTATGTCACGTTGATAGTTTTGATTAGACGCCTTAAATAGCAAATGCATCTGTTGATTCTCAGCATCATAACTTTTCGTTGTAACAACGGGTTTACCCATTACATCTCTGAATGCTCGAGCAACAAGCTGAGACTTTTTCTCATCTAAACTGTCTTTTCGCTGATCAACATTGCTCTGTAGCGCGCGAATTTTTGCATTTCTTGCTTCAACCTGTTCACGATACTTCTGCTGAATTGCGGCAATTTCTTGCTGACGTTCAAGACGAATTTTATCTACGCGCTCTTCAAATTGAGCTTTCGTTTCAAATTGGTCTTTAACGATTTTTGGCGCTTCAGGTAGGTCGGGTTCAGGAATTGGGGCAGGAATATCTGCACTACTTAAACTGGTAAACTGCTTTTCGTATAAAGAAGCTACAGCACCAACCAAAGCGATAGGATCATCACTTTGAATACAGCCGATAGCATCTGTCATAAAGTGCTGTGTTGTAGAGTCTCCTTTACCAACTAGTGCAGCAAGGGAGTTACTGGATAGATTTACGCCCTCACGAGTAATTAGTGTTCCATTGATGGTAATAGGAGCATCAACCTTTAATTCTCCACCAAGTAGCCAAACATCTGGGTTTTCAGAGCAAACGGTGCCATGAAGGGTATTTGAAAACTCAAATTGATTATTAGTTGATGCCGAAAAAGCAATGGTTGGACATAGCGCGAACAGTAAGCCACTGACGATTTGATTCCGCTTCATTTGATTGAAATTCCATATGAGATTGATATCACACTAAAATACAACCTATATATCCCGTAATATGGATACAAGGATAACTTCTGAGAATGAGAGCACTGTCAAGAATATAACTATAAAGTCTGAGTCAACCTTGCGAAATTATCTGTACAGATATCTAATTTCCCTTTAAATTTATAATTTTAAACACATTGCATACGTGCTAGATGCATAGTGAGCTACGCGTTTTACAAGGTGTATAATACTTAAGTTTATCGTCCTGGCCCTTATCCTTTTTGGGGTGTTTATCGGCGTTCAGTGCTCTGATGAGATTCAAAGTGCTGTTAAAGAAAATCATATCGAGCAGTTGAGAGATAGTGCCGAAACTATTGTCGATACAGTGGAAGAGTTGTGCAACTAATGCAGGGCAACTATCAGATGCTTGAGAAGAAAGACTAACCCCTTAAATGAACAAACGAGCCGCTGGGCTCGTTTGTTGTTTAGGAATGTGTTGTCGCGTGCTTATCGCTCGGCGCCAATGTAGCCGAGCTTTTTACCGATCCACAGCAGCAACAAGAGTGAGACGATGATCGAAAAGAAGTTTGAACCGGCCTCTGGGTATTGCGCTTTCACAAATGCGGAGTGACCAAACGCACCGACGAAAAAGCACGCGAGCCCGACAAGAGGAATATCCTCAGATACCGGATGACGGAGATACTCTTGGTACAAGGCCTGTAAGGAGAGCACCAAAGCGATCAACGGAAAGATAGAGAAAGTGACCTCACTCATCGTCAACCAAGACAACATGGCATCACCGCACATACCTGCGATTAATGCCAAAATGAGGGTTTTCTTTTCAGAACCACGATCGACTGGGTTTGTTTCGTTCGACATTAGTTTATCCCACCTTTTAATCGGTTACGTTCACGTTCTTTGCGATACCAATAAGCCCCTTTGGCTATCATTCGCAACTGCATTATCAGACGCTCGGCCAGTTCATCGCGCTCACGTCTGTCTAGATCTAACGCTTCGGCCCCAGAGCTAAATACCAGCGTCACGGACGCTTGTGCCTGGGTAAATGCCTCTTCACGAGACATGCCTGAGCTGATTAAATACTCGGTCAATTCGGCGCAGAAGTGTTGCATCTCACGGGCAACCGCAGTACGAAACTCAAAAGACGTTCCGGAGCGCTCACGCAGTAGCAAACGAAACACGTTGGGACTACTTGCGATAAACTCCATAAACGTCTCGACCGAGGTGCGAATCACACTGCCTTCTTTGACGATTCTCTGCCGCGCTTGGCGCATCAATTGACGCAGCAACAATCCGCCTTCATCGACCATGGTCAACCCCAACTCATCCATGTCTTTGAAGTGGCGATAAAAAGACGTCGGTGCAATCCCGGCCTCTCGTGCCACTTCTCGCAAGCTCAGGTTCGAGAAACTGCGATCAGCACTTAATTGACTGAAGGCCGCATCAATCAATGAGCGACGAGTTTTCTCTTTTTGTTGTGCGCGTATTCCCATGGATTTCATCGTTGGTATCTGTGTTTAACCTCAATGCCAGTCAATATACAACGATTGGCTTACGGAGATAACCTCAATTCGTTGTTTAGTGAAGAATCGCTATTAAAACACGCCCGCGTAATTGAAGGCAAAATTCCCTCTCACTTGCCCGCCTATCCTGTGCGCCAGACCGAAGATTCACTTCACGCACTTATTCTCGTGATCTCATCGACTCTCTCAGTCGCTTTTTTTTCTTTGCCTCGTGGAATCAGTTAAAATCTCGCTACAGCAATGTTAACACTCTATAACAAGGATAAAACTATGGCTCAGAGCAACCACTTTGATGTGATCGTAATAGGTAGTGGCCCTGGTGGTGAAGGGGCAGCTATGGGATTGACCAAAGCGGGGCTCAACGTCGCGATAGTAGAGAAAGAGAGCAGTGTCGGTGGCGGGTGTACCCACTGGGGCACGATCCCCTCCAAAGCGCTGCGTCACGCGGTGAGCCGAATCATTGAATTCAACAACAACCCGCTATTTTGCCACAATAACAGCAGCTTACACTCGACCTTTTCCAACATTCTTGGTCATGCTAAGTCGGTCATCGACAAACAAACTCGATTGCGCCAGGGATTTTATGATCGCAACCAATGCTCGTTGATTTTTGGTACGGCGCGCTTTGTGGATAAATACACCATCGCGGTGATGCAAAGCGATGGCACCGAAGAGACCTACAGCGCCGACAGATTTGTGATTGCGACTGGCTCACGCCCCTATCAACCGGCGGATGTCGATTTCCTCCACGAGCGTATTTACGACAGCGATTCTATTTTGAGCCTGAAACACGACCCGCGCCACATCATCATTTACGGCGCAGGCGTGATCGGCTGTGAATACGCCTCTATCTTCCGTGGCCTTGGGGTGAAAACCGATCTCATCAATACACGTGATCGCTTGCTGTCCTTTTTGGACAACGAAGTGTCTGACGCACTCTCCTACCACTTCTGGAATAGCGGCGTGGTGATTCGCAACGATGAAACCTACGAGAAGATCGAGGGCACTGAAGACGGCGTGATCGTCCACCTCCAATCGGGTAAGAAAATGCGCGCCGACTGTTTGCTCTACGCCAACGGCCGCACCGGCAATACCGACAAGCTCAACTTAAGCGCGGTAGGGCTTGAAGCCGACTCTCGCGGTCAGTTGAAAGTAGATACTAACTACCGCACGCCAGTTGAGCACATCTATGCGGTCGGTGATGTGATTGGCTATCCAAGTTTGGCCAGTGCGGCGTATGACCAAGGCCGATTTGTGGCGCAGGCCATTACCAAAGGTCAAGCGGATGGCTACTTGATTGATGATATCCCAACTGGCATTTACACCATCCCTGAAATCAGCTCTGTGGGGAAAACTGAACAAGAACTGACAGCGGCGAAAGTCCCGTATGAGGTTGGACGCTCGTCGTTCAAACATTTGGCTCGCGCCCAGATTGCAGGCAAAGATATTGGCAGTTTGAAGATCCTTTTCCACCGTGAAACTAAAGAGATTCTAGGCATTCACTGTTTTGGTGAGCGAGCGGCTGAGATCATCCATATCGGGCAAGCCATCATGGAACAAAAAGGCGAAGCGAATACCATCGAGTATTTCGTCAATACCACCTTTAACTACCCAACCATGGCGGAGGCCTACCGCGTCGCCGCCCTCAATGGTTTGAATCGCTTGTTTTAACCCTTACTCGCGACTTTCATCTCATTCGACACGGCATCAGGCTCTGCTTGGCGCCGTGTTTTTTCTCAGCCGTGGCCTCAAATCGACTCAGGAAAGAACGCGCCCGCTCGCCACTGGCGATACAAAATCCACCCTAATGCCATGCCTCGCGCGGCCATAAAACAGAGCATCGATAACCAAAGCGCGTGGTTTTGCAACGCCTCAAACAGCCAGAATAGAATGAAGAACCCACAGGTGGCGACAAACATGCTGTTTCTCATTTCTCGTCCTTTCGTCGCGCCGACAAAAATACCGTCGAGTAGAAAACACCACATAGAAACCAACGGCATGGCCACCAGCCAAGGAAGAAAGTGCAGCGCTTGCTGCTGGACGGACTCAATATCCGTGATCATTGCGATCAAGGGCGATCCCAGTTGAGCAAATGCCAATGTCAGAGCGGAGCAAATGATCAGACTCCAGAAAAAGGTGCCCAGCAATGACTGCGTCAGTTGATGACGATCTCTTGCGCCGATGGCCTTACCGACCATTGCCTCCATCGCATAGGCAAAGCCATCCATTGCGTAAGAGATCATCATCAAGAAACTCATCAAGACGGCATTGGCCGCGACAATCTCATCGCCATAGTTTGCGCCTTGAAAGGTCATAAAGGTAAACACCGCTTGTAGGCAGAGCGAGCGAAGGAAGATATCTCGATTCAGTCTGATAAAACGGCTTAGCCCACGGGTGGTGGCACGCAACACATCACCAATAGGCGGTAGGTTCTGCTGGTGCCATGTTCGCCATACGCAGAAAAAACCAAAACTCATACCGGTGTAATCGGCCAATACCGACGCCCAAGCCGCCCCTTCGACTTGCCACTCCAACCCGATCACAAACAGCAGATCGAGTGCAATATTGGTCGCGTTGGTGATCACCACCATCCACATGGGCGCTTTTGCGTTTTGTGTTCCAAGCAGCCAGCCAAGCAGCACAAAATTGGCTAACGCCGCAGGGGCGCTCCAAACACGGATGGAAAAGTATTGTTCACCATAAAATTTGACTTGCTCGCTGGCCTCACTGAACTGAAAGACGATATCGGCCACTGAAGCATGCACGATGAGAAACAGCAGCGCAAAAAGCCACGCCATCGCGAGCCCTTGCGTCAACACAAGCGCCAACCCATGCCCTGACTTCCCGCCATACGCTTGGGCCGCTAAACCTGTGGTGGCCATGCGCAGAAACCCGAGCAACCAGAAAGTCACACTGATCATGGTGGTGCCTAGCGCGACACCGCCTAAATACCACGCATGTTCTAAATGACCAATAACCGCGGCATCGACCAGCCCCAACAGAGGCACAGTGATGTTGGACAGCACCATAGGAATGGCGATCCACAAGACTTTTTTGTGAAGAGAGAGATTGGAAAGAGTATCAAGGATCTGCACGGGTGGAATTCAGTTTAGGACGATGTGTCCAGTGTACCCCTATCACCAGCGCAGCTGAACCACCACGGGCGTTAAACGATGCTTAAGGCGATGAATTTTTCTCAGCCATCGCTGCCACAGTTTCCAACGATGACAGTGCTGATCTAAAGGCGAAAAGAGTTTCACTGAACTTGCCCAAGGCAGTATGCGTCTAACCGTCTCATCGGCCGACTTATAACCATGCGCGTAGTGTGATGAGCCCATTTTCTGCCCCAATGCACTGGGGGTTAGGTCTCCGGCCAACACTAAGCACGCTCTGGCACTGTCAAAGTGACACCCCATGGCTTGAATGAAACGGGCAATTTGTCGTTCATTGCCATCAAGCAGTGCACATTCGCACACAATCATCACTGGCGATTTTTCCTCGATAGGTAGAGACGACATCCAACTCAAATCGGTAACACTGCCGCATAAATGGTGGTAGCGCTCACTGCGATGAAACAGCTTTTGCCGCCACAACAGATTTTCGGTGACATCCAGTTCAAGCCAATGGCAACGGCCATTGTCCACTCGGTAGAACCGAGTATCCAGCCCAGCGCCGACATTGATGATCCAGCCGTCTGGGTTATGTTGGATAAAGTGTTTCACTTGCTGGTCACACAGCTGTGTAATGGTCGCATGGAGCAGCTGTTTTTGAGGAATATCGCCCGATAGACACTCTGGCGCTAACTCACAATGTCGGCACGCGTTAGCAGCGATAGGATCGTAAACCAAGCCATTATCGACAAGGCTTTCACGACTGCGAAGCCACAAGGGCTGCAAAAGATTGGCGGGGATTTGATAGCGCGAATGCGCGTTGTGGTGCCGGGAAGCCATGTTCATTATCTCTCTATCGCGAATGAAAAGATGATAATGAATATCAATTGCAACATCAAGCGCGAGCGAACGCATCTTGATGTTGCTCTCAAAGGCAAGACTGACTCAGCGGACTCGACGTCGAATTACATCCAGTCAGTATTGCGAATGATGCCAACCGCTAGGCCTTCAATTGCCAGGCTTTGGCTAGTTAAATCGACCTTGATTGGCGAAAATTCTTCATTTTCAGCGTGAAGCAGTACCGTTGACCCTTTACGTTCCAAACGCTTTACCGTCACGTCATCATCGACACGCGCGACAATCACTTGGCCATCACGAACGTCTTGTGTCTTATGCACCGCCAGTAGATCGCCATCCATAATGCCGATGTCTTTCATACTCTCACCGTGAACGCGCAGTAGGAAGTCAGCCTGTGGCTTAAACATACTCGGGTCCACTTGGTAGTGTGCCTCAACATGTTCCTGAGCCAAGATAGGCTCACCCGCAGCGACTTGACCAATCAGTGGCAGCCCTTCGTCGTCATTAGCGGCATCGTTCAACAACACACGAATACCTCTTGAGGCACCGGGAATGATTTCAATCACTTGCTTACGTGCGAGCGCTTTCAAGTGCTCTTCCGCTGCATTGGCAGAGCGAAAACCGAGCTCACGGGCAATTTCAGCGCGGGTTGGTGGCATTCCGGTCTCATCAATTTTACTTTTGATGAGGTCAAAAACTTGTTGTTGGCGCGGCGTTAAGGGCTTCATAAGTCACCTGTCTTTTTATACAGTTAACTGTGAGTATATCCAGTATTGAGAAAAAGGAAAGGACTAATGACGGATTTTATTTTCTGGTCGGGCTTAAGCTATTTACCTCACATTGATGCTTTCATGCTCAATTATCGTTAAAAGGTTTGACCAGTTTCTGCTATCCTTGCCAGCTGAAAACCCGCTTGGGCTTATTTCCACTTCTCAGGAGGCTCGGTGAGAGGCGTTAAACGCTCACACCCAACGGCCGTGACAGAAGTGGAAATGCGCTTTGGCATACTTTTGATTTTTGAGGCTAAGAACCTTTATGTCTTCTGGACACTCTTTCTCGCGATCTTTGTTAAAGCTGCCACTGTCAGTCTTAGTCAAAGGGACGGCGATTCCTTCCGATCCGATTGCTGATCACAATATCGATGTCGACAAACCGATTATCTACGCATTGCCATACCGCTCAAGTGTTGACTTGCTCGCCCTACAAAAGCAGACGCAAAGACTTGGCTTGCCGGATCCGTTAACGCCGCTCGAAATCAACGGCAAATGTTTCCATCGCTACGTATTCACCTCGGCGCGCAATACGGTGGTGAGCCGAGACGATGATGTGCCTCGCGAATCCGTGGCGCTATTTTCTGAGCTGCTCGAACTGCACAAATTCGATAGCGAACTGGACGTTCAGATGATCCCTGCCACCGTGTTGTGGGGACGAAAACCTGGCCGAGAGTCTTCACACAAGCCTTATTTGCAGTCGCTAAACGGCCCACAAAAAGCCAAAGCAGTGCTGTTTTCTGGTCGAGATTGTTTAGTACGCATCAGCCCTGTGGTCTCTCTACGCTATATGGCGGATGCGCATGGGACCGATTCATCCATTGCACACAAACTCGCTCGTGTGGCGCGCATTCATTTCTCGCGTCAGAAACTGGCCGCCTCTGGGCCAAACTTACCGAGTCGCCAAGCACTATTTCAACGCTTACTCAAATCCAAAGCGATTGAGAAAGCGATTGAGGATGAAGCGAAAGCCAAAGATATTTCCATTGAAAAAGCGCGCAAAGCGGCGCATGACATCATGGATGAAATCGCGGCTGACTTTTCTTACTCCTTGGTCAAAAGCGGCGATCGCATTTTGGGCTGGCTGTGGAACCGAATTTATCAAGGCTTGAACATCAACAATGCCACAGCGGTACGTAAGCTTGCTCAAGATGGCCACGAGATTGTCTACGTGCCATGCCATCGTAGCCATATGGATTACCTATTGCTCTCTTACGTGTTGTATCACGAGGGCATGGTACCGCCTCACATCGCGGCTGGTATTAACCTGAACTTTTTCCCCGCCGGACCGATATTCCGTCGCGGCGGCGCCTTCTTTATTCGCCGCAGTTTTAAAGGCAACAAACTTTACTCGACGATTTTCCGCGAGTACCTTGCTGAACTGTTTGCCAAAGGCTACTCGGTTGAGTACTTCTCTGAGGGCGGGCGTTCGCGCACCGGACGTTTACTGCAAGCCAAAACCGGTATGCTTGCGATGACCATCCAAGCGATGCTACGCGGACTCAATCGTCCGGTGACACTTGTGCCTGTCTACATCGGCTACGAGCACGTGATGGAAGTGGGGACGTACGCTAAAGAGCTGCGCGGCAAGCGCAAAGAGAAGGAAAATGCGAGCTTAGTGCTGCGAACCATCCGTAAACTGCGTAACTTCGGCCAAGGCTACGTCAACTTTGGTGAGCCGATCCCACTCAACCAGTTCCTCAATGAGCAGGCACCGGAGTGGACGAAAGATATCGATCCGATGGGCGCTTCTAGGCCTCAGTGGCTCAACCCAGTGGTCAATACGTTAGCGACCAAAATGATGACCCACATTAACGATGCGGCCGCGACCAATGCGCTGACCTTGTGTGCCACGGCGCTGCTCGCATCAAGGCAGCGAGCGTTATCGCGCGATAATCTCGTCAGCCAAATCGATTGTTATCTCTCGATTTTGCGCAATGTGCCTTACTCATCGACCTACACGGTACCGACAGAGAGCGCAGAAGCGTTAGTGCAACACGCTGAAACGTTGGATAAGTTTGTGCTAGAAACCGACTCGATGGGCGAGATTGTGTCACTCGATCGCAACCAATCGATTTTGATGACCTACTACCGCAACAACATCATCCATCTGCTCGCCTTGCCTTCATTGATTGCCCAAATGTTGGTGCGTCACCAAGCGATGAGCCTAGAGCAGATCAAACAAAACGTTGCCTTAGTGTACCCGTTCTTAAAGCAAGAGCTGTTTTTGAGTATTGAGGAGTCTCGACTCGATGAACTCACCGAGTCCTACATCGAAGAGATTGCGCGCCAAGGCCTGGTGAACATCGACCACAAAGAGCAGGTCTCCATCAACCAAGCCAACAGCCAAGTGCTGGTCCTGCTTGGTCGCACCATCAGCGAGACATTGCAGCGCTACGCAATTGCGCTCAACTTGTTGGTGGCCAACCCAGAACTAGGCAAGAGCGATTTGGAGCAGCAGAGCCAAGACATTGCACAGCGCCTTGGTCGACTGCATGGCATTAACGCACCTGAGTTCTTCGATAAAGGGGTGTTTGCGGCGTTATTCACGACGCTCAAGCAGCAAGGCTACCTCGATGTGGAAGGCAACTGCGATTTAGACAAGAGCCAAGCCTACGCATCATTGCTCTACTCGATGCTCTACCCTGAAGTGCGTTTGACCATTCAAGAAAGCATTTATCAATCGGTGGATGCGACGCGATAAACCACAAAGGGCACGATGATCGTGCCCTTTGTCTTATCTCTCCTCTCTTATCTAGAGACCCTTAGCTCTCGAAATAGGAGAGTGACGAAACGGTTACCAAAACGCGATAGCCAGTCCTATCGCGACACTCAACCCCACATAGTTGTTATTGAGGAAGGCGCGAAAGCACAAGTCTCGCTCACGATGACGAATCAAGTGCTGCTGAAACACAAACAGCGCCCCAACCACCAGTAAGCTCCAGTAGTAACTCGCGCCAAGCGCATAGTAGACACCCACATAAATCAGCATCGCTAGCGTGGTCAGTTGCAGCGCGCCAATAATGGTTTTATCACGGCGACCAAACAGAATCGCAGTCGACTTAATGCCTATCTTCAAGTCATCGTCACGATCAACCATGGCGTATTGAGTGTCATAAGCAATCGTCCACAGCGCGTTAATGGCAAAAATAAACCACGCCATCATCGGCAAGGTATTCGCCTGCGCAGCCCAAGCCATTGGAATGGACCAACTGAACGCTAAGCCAAGAAACAGCTGAGGTAGATGGGTGTAGCGCTTCATAAATGGATAGATGAACGCCAAAAACAGCCCAACAAACGACAGTTGGATGGTGAGCGGATTCATGGTCAGCACTAATAGAAATGAGGCCACGGCCAAGATAAGAAACAGACCGACCGCTTCTTTCGCCGACACGCGCCCGGACGGTAACGGACGCTGCTGCGTACGCTTAACATGGCCATCAACACGACGGTCGGCAAAGTCATTAATCACGCACCCTGCGGCGCGCATAAAGATGACGCCCAGAACAAAGACAATCAGCACCATAGGATCAGGGCGCCCTTGCCCGGCAATGATCAATGCCCATAGTGTCGGCCAAAGCAGCAGTAGCGTCCCTATCGGTTTGTCCATTCGCATCAGTTGCCAATAGGCGATGGCTTTTGAAGCGCTCATTGCACACTCTCCTTAGTGTAAATCGGGGCGGTAGGCAGAAACAGCTCGGCAACCAGCATGGGTTTATGGTTCATCCACAATCGGGAGCGGCGCGCCAATAAACGGCCTCCCTCGACCTGTGCCCAGCCAACTTGCAGCGCATCACGCTTGACGTTGTCGGCGCTAAAGACGGTCAGTCCAAGTGGGATCTCGCCTTGCGCGGTCAAATCAACATGCTGCTCTTGCAGTGAGGATTGAGGAATTAAGGTTCGCCCTAACACCCAAGCGGTCTCATCGCCTTTCAATACCACTTTACGTAACAAACACGCTTCGTGGCTCAACAAGGCGATCTCTTGGGCATTCAAACGTTCCGAGGACACAATGCGGTTGTGCAGCAAATCGACACTTAAGGTTTGGCAATACGATTCCAATAAACGTGACAATGAGCCCTGTTCTAACAACCAATCTTTGGCGATCGGCGTTGGAAAGCTAAACTGGTCGGGATCATGCCATTCGACCTCTCGTAGGGCAGACAAACAATGCGAAGTTGATGGATTCATACTAGTATTCAATAGTCAGCTTTATATCGTAAAATAAAGCTTAAATAACAACGTTAACCACGGTATCGAGTGTTCAACGCCTCTTTTAATCACAGACAGAGGCAACATTGTAACAAGACTCTGACCTTTCGAATATCGTGAAAAGAAGAAAGAAAATCGCCCACTATGATGAAACGTTACCTAGCGCAGCTTTTTGTTGCTGCGAGTCTGCTCGTTAGCCTCCCTACCTTGGCAGAAAAGGAAGGTGGGCCTCAACTCGCGTATTTCACGCTGGAACCGGATCTCACCACGAATTTTTATACCAAGGGTAAAGATTTGGGCTATGTTCAGGTGCGCATTGACATCATGGTTGCTAATCAAGCCGATTTGGCGGTGATTGAGCTGCATCAGCCTTTGATTCGTGATGCCGTGATCGAGTTGCTCGGGCAGCAGTCAAAAGACACCATCACCTCGCTGGCAGGACGCGAAGACTTGCGTAAAAGCCTAGTCGAGGAGCTCAACTCGATTTTACTGCCGGAAACCGGAAAAACCGTCATCGCGGATCTGCTGTTTACTAAATATCTCTACCAGTAAACGTGCACCCGTCAATCTCGATAGGTCTGTCAACGCCGCTAACGCGGCGTTTTCTATTTTTTTAGCCTACCTACCCTTGGTATTTGGCTTTACTCGCATCGAGTAACCCTAAGCCAACCCCAGACAACAGCCCCACCAAGTGAGCGGTATTGGCAATGGCCATAAAGGGCTGCATAAAGCCAAGCACCAACCAAACCAACATAAACCCAATCACCTGTTTTGGCATCATCAAACCGAGCGCGGGCGCCTTGTAGCCCATCATCCAGATGTAGCCGACCAACGCGTACACCACGCCAGAGAGGCCGCCAAAGTTGGCGCCTTCAACCCAATACTGCCCAGCGCCTGAGAGTGCCGCCGACAGGACAAACAGTTGCAACAGCTTCCCTTGACCCAGTCGCTGCTCTATATCACCGCCAAGTTGCCACCACCAAAGTAAATTGAACACGATGTGCAACGCCGAAAAATGCAACACCGCATGACTGAGCCAGCGCCAGAGCTGCCATTGCTGGCTAGCGTCCGCAGGGAAGTGAAGCGCGAGGAAAATCGCTCGCCCTTGACCTATCTGCTGAAGCACAAAAATCACCACACATAGCAGCATGACGGCTAAAGTGATCGGCCCGGCTTTCGCTTTGATCATCGCGATGAAACTGGGTGAACGGTACTGGAAAGGATTGACTCGGGTATCCGCCACCTCCCACGACGCAGCGTGGTACTTATCTGCATTCGGGTTAGCCAGAAATTGCTCAAGCTCCTGCATCACCAGATCATAATGCTCACTTTCTTTGAGGAATAAGACAAAATCGTCACTCTCCTCATCGCGCATCATGCCAACGGTGACTCTACGAGCCGCCATGTAATCAACAAAAGCTTGGCCCATTCTGGCGTTCTTGATGGTGGTCACTCTTACCATTAGGTTATCCTGAAAGATTGGGGTTAAGCCGTCTGCACGGTAGGTAGCCCAGCGCGATGCCAGGCTTCAAAACCACCATCCACACTGTATACCTGCTCAAACCCTTGGTTCACTAAATATTGCGCCGCACCTTGGCTGCTGATCCCGTGATAACACATCACCAAAACCGGCTGATCAAACTCCACCTCGTCCATAAAGGCCACCATGGTGTCGTTGGTCAGATGATACGCATGCGTAGCATGCGCGACGGCAAAGGATTGTGGATCACGAATATCCACTAGGCGGGCGCCTTGCTGCTCAATCATTTGCTGCGCAGAGGCAACATCGATGTGCTGAAACTGGTCCATTTACTTTCTCTTTATGCTTTTATTGTCTGCGCTCATTGTAACCTATCCAACGGAGGACAAGTACTGTCGGTTAATAAGGTTATCCACCAGCGATCAAAATGACGTCATCTGTGGATAAAATTGTGGATTGCGTTGATAAAGTGTTTGAATTAAAAAAGATCCACAATATGTAGTGATGATCATAACTATTCTGTGAGTGATTCAAAACATATCCCCATAGAAAAACCCGCCATTAGGCCTTTATTCACCCTGCTTTCTGACATCTAGCAAAGAAATTCCCCACAGAGTTATACACAGGAGCGAGCGTTGAAATGATCGCCAACTGGTTAATATAAAATGCTTTATACGATCCAAACAAAAAGCCGAGGTCACAAGACCTCGGCTTTTCATGTTTGTGTTTCGCGCTTTGCGTTAGCGGATTAAAACTCGCCGACTGCGGCTTTGAGCTTCTTCATCGCGTTTTTCTCAAGCTGGCGAATACGCTCAGCAGATACGCTGTAGGTATCAGCCAACTCTTGCAACGTCGCTTTGTTGTCATCTAACCAGCGAGAGCGAACGATATGTTGGCTACGCTCATCAAGACTTGAAAGCGCTAGGCTCAAGCGATTGTTGGTATGAGCTTCCCAGTTGGCCGCTTCGATATTTTCTGCGACGTCAGAGGCTTTATCTTCAAGGTAAAGCATCGGAGCCGAGTAAGACGTACCGGTGTCATCGTCATCACTAGACAGCTCAAAGGTCGCGTCTTGCGCGGCGAGACGAGATTCCATCTCACGCACTTCTGAAGGCTCAACACCCAACTCTCTTGCGACGGTTTCCACCTCGCCGTTGTTGAACCAGCCTAAGCGTTTCTTCGACTTACGCAGGTTGAAAAAGAGTTTGCGCTGCGCTTTGGTCGTGGCGATCTTGACGATACGCCAGTTGCGAAGTACGTATTCATGGATCTCCGCTTTGATCCAGTGCACGGCGAACGAGACAAGACGTACACCGACTTCGGGATTGAAGCGTTTGACCGCTTTCATCAAACCGATGTTGCCTTCTTGAACTAAGTCGGCCATAGGTAGGCCGTAACCAGAATAACCACGAGCCACATGCACAACGAAACGAAGGTGCGAAAGGATCAATCCTTTAGCGGCTTCAATTTCACCGTCATAGTGTAGTCGTTCGGCAAGTTCACGCTCTTCGTCCGCGGTCAGCATTGGGTAGCTGTTTACGGAGCGGATGTAGCTGTCTAAGCTATCTTGAGTTACTACCGCCATTGGATACGCTTGGTTAGTCATTCAAATCCTCATCAATCTCTGATCTGGAGTGTAATTTAACCCATCAATCTTGAACTCAAAATGAACAAGTTTCAAGCTGGGATTTGCCATTATGCATAAAGCACGCTCAGGCACAATAGAAAGTACACGCTACCGTATACTTTTTTCATTATTATGACCACGCCCTGTTAAACAGGTTCAATTTCTTTTAAATGGCGCCGCGCCGACACTTTCGCTGCCAAGCAGCCTAGAAAGATGCCAAGCATGATCAGTAAGAGCGACTCATCCCAACTGAGCCCGATAAGACGAAAACGGCTGTCATAAAGCAGCGCTAATTGCTCTACGCTGTGGTTAAGTACGATAGTAATGATGGCCGTCAGTATCCATGCGCTCAAGGCGCCGAGTAAACCAAACCACATCCCCGAGTAGAGATAAGGGCGCAAAATAAAGCTGTCTGTCGCACCAATCAACTTCATGGTTTGGATCTCTTCTTTATTTGCCAACACATTGAAACGCAGCGTGTTGCCAACAATCAAAAACACGGAGCAGAGCATCAGTACAGACAGCGTAATGATGATCCCGGTGACCAGTGTCTTAATCGCATCGAGCTTTGTCAGCCAATCTTCGTCCAAACGCACATCGGCGATGTCTTCTTGCTCTGCAACCTCAGCCGCAAGGCGTTTGATCATCGCTTGGTCGTCACTGCTTGGGGTAATAATAAGCACGCCCGGCAGCGCGTAGTTATCGAGCAATGAGATTGCCTGTTCAAAGCCAGAGTACTGGCTAAAGTCTTCTAGGCCTTGTTGCGGCGAGATGTAATCGACTTTGGCGACTTCAGTTCGGCTCTCTAACTGATCTTTCAGCACCATCACCTTCGGCTCTGGCGTCTGCTGCTTAATGTAAGCACTCACTTGCGAAGGGCTGGTCACGTCACTAGAGGCTGCGGCAATGTTTTTACCGAGCAAATAGAGCGCGGAGGGCATGGCGAGCGCCATGGAGATCACCGCTAGGGTCAAAAAGTTTGCCAGTGGTCGAAACCAGAGCGCCGCAAACGCTAACCGCGCCTGCTTAAAGTGCACCGACAAAAAGCCATCACGCTGGACTCGATTCTGGCTCGCGCGGCCTTGCTTTGTCTTCACTCGCTTATTCGCGGCCATAATCTTCGACCTCACTCAAAAAACCTTGATTCAGTTCCAAATGGCGATATTGCGGCCGAGTGTTGACCAACCCGATGTCGTGAGTGGCAAGCAATATGGTGACGCCTGCACGATTGAACTCTTCAAAAAGTCGCACCACTCGGTTGGAGAGATCAGGGTCGAGGTTGCCGGTCGGCTCATCCGCCAGTAATAACGTCGGACGATTGACCACGGCTCGAGCGATCCCGACGCGCTGCTGCTCACCACCAGAGAGTTGACTCGGCAGGCACTTGGCTTTATCCAGTAATCCCGTTTTGTCTAAGGCCGCCGAGACGCGGCGCTTAATTTCGTTTTCCGAGATGGATTCAATACGCATCGGCAAGGCCACATTGTCGAAGACACTGCGATCCATCAATAAACGATGATCTTGAAACACAATGCCAATGTTGCGGCGTAAAAATGGAATGTCTTTGCTTGGAATTCGAGTGATGTCATGCTCATTGAAACTGATTTTTCCATCCGTTGGACGTTCAATGGCACAAATCAATTTTAACAGTGTGCTTTTCCCTGCACCGGAGTGGCCACCTAAAAAGGCCATCTCCCCTCGGCGCAAATGAAAGTCTACTTTTTGCAGCGCTTGACGACCGCCTCGGTACGCCTTACTCACTTGCTGAAATTTTATCACCCGAACGTCCTCTCACAGGTCTCAGTCAGCTTAATCTTCGCGGCTAAACAGTGCGTTGATAAATTCTTGTGTTTCAAATGGGCGCAAATCGTCAATGCCTTCCCCGACACCGATGTAACGAATCGGGATTTGGAACTGATCCGCAAGCGCAAAAATAACGCCACCTTTGGCCGTGCCATCCAACTTAGTCAGCGTGATGCCGGTTAATGGCGCCACATCGCTAAATAGCTTGGCTTGGCTGATCGCGTTTTGCCCAGTACCGGCATCTAGGGTGAGCATAATTTCATGCGGCGCTGAATCATCGATTTTCTTCATGACACGCACAATTTTGCGCAGCTCTTCCATCAAGTTGGCTTTGTTTTGCAAGCGACCTGCGGTGTCGGCAATGACGACATCCACGCCTTTCGCTTTGGCAGATTCAATCGCATCATAGATGACCGAGGCGCTGTCTGCGCCGGTGTGCTGCGCGACGACGGGCACGCTATTGCGCTCACCCCATACTTGCAGCTGCTCCACGGCTGCGGCGCGGAAGGTATCCCCAGCGGCCAGCATGACACTCTTGCCTTGTGCTTGGAATTGCTTGGCCAATTTGCCGATCGTCGTGGTTTTACCAACGCCATTCACGCCGACCATCAAAATCACGTACGGCGTTTTACTGCTGTCCACCACCAATGGCTGCTCGACTTTGGCCAAGATATCCGCCATTTCGTCTTTAAGGAGATCGTACAACGCTTCGCCATCTTTTAATTGCTGACGAGTGGCTTTTTCTGTCAATGAATCAATGATTTTGACTGTGGTATCCATGCCGACATCAGCAATCAAGAGCTGCTCTTCAAGCTCTTCAAATAGCTCGTCATCAATCTGCTTACCTTTGAACAAACCAAAAAAGCCTGCACCTATGTTGGCTTTGGTGCGTGCAAGGCTGCGCTTTAAACGTGCGAAAAAGCTCTCGGTCGGTTTCTCTTGTTCAACCACACGAGGGGCCACCACCTCAGGTGTAGCGTCAACCTCAGGGGCGACATCAACCTCACTGGCTGGCTCATTGGCTGACTCACGAGGCTCTGGCGACACCTCGGCATCAGGCTGTGTCTCTTGGGCGGGCGACTCGACAGGCTGCGCTTCTTGTTGTTGTGCTGATTCACGGCTCTCGGCTTGTGTCTGCTCTTCGTCACCAAAACCTAACCAAGAGAGTAAACCGCGCTTCTTTTTTTCCGACATCTGGAGCATTCCTAGATAGTAACTATTAACTTCGCGTGCATTACAGGCTGCATACCCTGTATAAATGCACGCTAACGACCGAGTGACGCTTTCCCTGCATTCAGATGATGCGTTACACTCTGTCCTTACTGAAAATTGGGCTATATTACCGCGCTCATTGCTTGAGCGACTGGATATAGTATCACTTTATTAGCGGTCAAAAAATCTATGGTAAGACGTCGCCAGCAAAACACATCACAAAATAAGCCATCCACAGGCTTTGTTCGCATCATTGGCGGTATTTGGCGCGGGCGAAAGCTGCCTGTCCACGATGCCCAAGGGTTGCGCCCCACCACCGATCGCGTTAAGGAAACCTTGTTTAACTGGATCGCCCGCGACGTGCCAAGAGCCAAATGTCTGGATCTGTTCGCAGGCTCTGGCAGCTTAGGGTTTGAGGCGGCTTCTCGTCAGGCGGATGAGGTGACACTGATTGAACTCAACCCTACCGCTTTCAAGCAGCTGAAAGCGAACGCTGAAGCGCTAAAGGCTGACACACTCAAAGTGCACAACGGCGACAGCTTGGCGTACCTTCGCCAACCCGGCACACCGCACCATGTTGTTTTCATCGATCCGCCGTTTCGCCAAGGTTTATTGAATGAGGTGGTGACCCTGCTTGAACAAAACGGTTGGTTGGCCGACGATGCGATGATCTATATTGAAACAGAGAAAGAGTTGGCGCTCGATTGCATTCCGGCCCATTGGCACCTGCACCGCGAAAAGGTGGCCGGTCAAGTGTGTTACCGTCTGTATGAGCGACAGCACACCGAGAACTAACAAGCAGAGAACAAAAGGACGAGATCGATGCCTCTATTTATTCTGGCCGGAAAAGCCCTATTTAGCCTAGTGTGGTTGGTGCTGGTGTGGAACCTCATCGCCCCCTTCCCAGGCAACACCGCTTATGCCCTGTACGCGATGTTTGCCTTTATGCTGATCATGCACGGGATCCAATCTGCGATTTTTATTCGCGCGTTCGCTAAGCCCTACAACCTGAGCGCTTGGGAGAAGTGGTCTTTTCTCTTTTTTGGCGTGTTTGCCTTACTACATATTCGTCAAAAATACATGCAAAACCCCTGATAGCGTTTTCAGATATCATCTTCTTTAACGACACACGCCGCCCAATGGGCGGCGTGTGTCGTTACAGCGAAGTCGTCTTAATGTTGCGCGAGTTACCCCAGATAGCCTTTAACACCATCTAAGAACATCTGAGTTGAAATCATGATCAGCAACAGCCCCATCAGGCGTTCAACGGCTTTCAAACCGCGCTCACCCAAAATTCGGTGGAAGAAGTTATAGAACATCAAGATAAAGAAGGTCGCGCCCCAAGCGAGCATCACCGCTCCCGACAGTTGCAGTAGTTTGTCAGGGTGTTGACTAGAGAGCAGCAAAATCGCCGCGATCACCGATGGGCCCGCAATCATAGGGATGGCCATCGGGACAATAAACGGCTCTTCCCCTGCCGCCAAGCCAGTAATGCTACCCGCACTAGGGAAGATCATCTTGATTGCGATGATAAAGAGGATAATACCGCCGGAGATACTCAAGGTTTCAGGCTGCACGTGAAGGAAGTTCATGATGCCCTTACCGGCAAACAGGAACAGCAGCAAAATCGCTAACGCGAACAGCAATTCACGAATCAGGACGCGACGACGACGTTTCGGCTCTAAGTGCTTAAGAATCGACAATACAATCGGCAAATTGCCCAGCGGATCCATGATCAAAAACAGCATGGTCGCGGCAGATAAAATGTCCATGACTCACCTCCAAATAAAAAGTCGGCGAAGTATAACAATGTCGCGATCAAATTGGCAGTAAAGCGGTAACCTCAATGTTACAGCCCGTTGACGCTAGAGGATCATCGCCGAAGTAATCAGAGAGTGAGCCAAAATATAGCTGCCCGAAATCAGGTAACGCCCCCCTTTCACTGGATGACGATAATCATGCAGGGCAAGCAGAGCCGCGGAGACCGTCAGCACAAGTGTCCCAACAAAACCCAGCGCTGAGGAGAGCGAGTGCTGAGACAACCACACTTCACCCGCCGCCCAGTTGAGCTGCAATAACACGCTGCCCATGACAACAACCGGGAAAATCAGTTGGTCCAATTTCGGTAACAAAAGGAAGAAGGAAACAATCCCGATAGCAAGCAGCATGGCCGGTAACCACCACACCATCTCTCCCGAGAGCTGTAACCAAAATGATGTGCTATAGCAAAGTTGGGCGACAATAAACGCAGAAAAACACCATTTGGGCCACCTGCCGAGCAAATAGAGGCTATCTGCCGCGACGGAAACCAGAAGGCCCAACGTAATCCATCCAGCAATGACCGGCGCAGCGCCGCCATCACTCCATAATAAGACGACCAACATCAACAACGACATTGTTTTAAACAATGCCGCTTGTCTAGGGTTATTGCTTTCATCGGCAGAGATACTAATAAAGCTCGATAATGCGACCGACAGCCAGCTCCACATGTGTTCACCTCTTTTAAACTGAGGTGCCAGTGTAGGCAGGGGATAGCGGATGTCCAGATCGCGCCATCAAAACTTCGATCTTGATTAGGCTTCTCAACGATTTTCTCTGCGAGGCGCTCAAGCTTAACGCAACCAAGCAATGCCAAACGCCAGCTTGTAGGAATAATCTGAAAAACAGACGAACTCAGCCCCTATTGAGTGATGTAACAATGAAACGATCATTTCCAAGCAAAAACCCAGAGAACAGATAAGAGAAACAGAAACAAATCCAACTATATTAATAACTTAAACGAAAATTTTTGAGTACAAAAAACCGTCTTTACAAATTATCTCTTTTCTAGACTGTGCACTGCCACCCTTCACCCTCTCATTCACGACAAAAAATGATAATCATAACGACAAAACTACGACTTTAACCAAAATAATTCCACCAGCCAAAAATAAGCCCCATAAAAAACAAAAACCAGAAAAACAGAACGAATACATGAGAACAAAAACATTATAATACAATAACTTAAAATGAAAAATCACACACAAGAACAAATAAAAGCCAACACAAAAAACAAACATTCACCGGATAAAAAAAGGCAAAAATCGGCAGTTTTAACAGAAAATTAACGGCACTTTTTCTCTATAGGGATAAAATAGCTTGATAACCCCCCAAAACTATTGCTATTCTAAAAGTCATAGAGTTAAGCATCACTATTAAGGAGCAGTGTTATGATTACTTCTTCACAAAAACAAGGACTTGTAATGATCGCGGTTGTTGTTGGCCTAATGACACTGCCGATGTTGTACTAGTCTGAATTGTAAAAAACAAAAAAGGGACGCCGTAGCGTCCCTTTTTTGTTTTTGCCTGTTTTACCACCTATCTATGGCGACCTTATCGACACCTGCGCTGTTTATCCGCAAATCACAAAACATCGATTAATGGCCTTTTAACCAAGGTGCTTAGTTAAAACATCCCAATGTGCATAATAGAAGAACAGCGCCGCTAAGGTCGCCATGGTCATCAGCACAATCGCCGTTCGCCAAATAAACCGACTGCTTCGCGGGATCAGTTCTTTTTCACACTCATCACACGTGTTGAGAAAACTCGCTGGGTCTTCAAGCTGGTAATCGTATTCGTGTACCACTTTGTTCCGAATCGTCGCGATATAACGCAGCTTGCCAATCACATCATGAGGTAAACGCTCTTCGCAACTTGTAACGAGCTGATGCAAGCCTTTCCCCTCTGCGTGATATTGTGTCCGAAGGAGCTTCTCGATTTTACGAGTTCTCGTAATGACACTCTCAATATCAGACATAATTTCCCTCCGTCTCCGTTAGTTTAGGGAGAATTCAATCAATGCGCTATCCAGTTTTGGCAAATTTTTCACAGTTTCGAGTAAATTTGTGTAAAGGAATCAACAAGTAACTAACATGAACGGACACGGCATCACCGCCTGTGATATCGCTCGAGAAATGTGAGAAATCCACTGAAACGTCACTAAGATATGTGGGCTGGATCTGACATCCCCGCCTGAAGCGGATTACACTAACGCGGTACTTTTGAGGAGCCCGTTGTATGCCTATTACTCTGTTTGTCGCAATTGTGCTGTTTGTGCTGATCAGCGGCGCACTGTTTGTTCGCTTTTATCGCCAACACATGCAAGGCGAAGGCTCGCAGGAGCAGAGCGCACAGGTCACGATACTCGATAAACAGAGTGTGCCTCTCGAGCATGCCGCCCCCGGCGAAGATGATTTGGAATACTGGATTTATGTGCAAAAAGGTCGGCTTGGGCCTAAGCGAGAATTTCAAGTCGGCGTCCACTACTACCATGCGCTAAACCCAGGGGACAAAGGCACCCTGACCTATCAGGGCGACACCTTTCTTCACTTCGCACGCCAGCGTTAGGGGAGTAGCCAGCGCGTTTTACTCGATAGAGAAAGACAATGACTCATGAGCAGTGCGCCCGCGCCGCTAAGCAATATCCACAATGGGATCACCCAGGCAGGATGGCCTTGATACCAACCGTACTCTTTCATTGGCCACAAAAAAATAGGATGCAACAAGTAGATCCCCAAACTGTACTTGCTCACCACGCCTACCCCTTTGGCCACCTGCGGCGATAAGCGTTCTCCCAGCCCTCGACACAACATGAACACCATACTGGCAGCCAACACCACATTGAGGGTTTTATAGGAGAGCCAGCGACCGACCGTGTATTCGCCCGACGCAACACTGTACGTCACCACCATGTGCACCGTCACCCACAAGGCCACACCACCAAGCAACATGCTCACCACTAACAGGGTCCGGTTGAGCGGTACTCTTTGATAGAGCAAGTAGCCAAGAGGTAAGTACCCACTATAGAGCCAAAGCTCGTGGCTCCATGGCCCATCAATTCGAAATAGATATAAGGTCGTGGTAAGCAGCCAGATGGCGACATACGCCCACAACGCGCCATCGCCATACTGCTTCACCACATACTGAAAAACAGGAATGACAAAATAGAGCGGGATAAAGTAATAGAAGAAGCCAAGGTGATAGTAGGTTTCATGCTGGGCGCTACCTAACAAGACCGCTTTGACCGTCTGCGCATCAAAACCTTGCGCGCTCCACCCTGAAAGATAGGCATAAAAAATCGACCATACGACAAACGGAATCAGCACCTTACCCAAACGGCGCTGAACGTAATAGCGCAAATCAAACGGGCGAGTATCGCTCAGCATCAAGGCGCCACTGATCAAAATGAACACAGGAACGGCCCAACGCGTCACCCCGTTGACTGCCACCGCTGTCCACCATTGCTCAAAAGGGATAACGCCCAATTCGTGCCGGTAAGGGGCGAGCACATGAATGGCAATCACAGCGACAGCCGCAACACAGCGAAGCAAATCAAAAAAGAGGACTCGTTGGCGCATAGGATGGATCTCTTGTCTGGGATCTCTCGACTATAACAAGAAAAGCGCTGACAAAAGGGAAAACTTCGTCAGCGCTTTGTGAAGACTCCTACCAAGCGATTAAGCAATGGCGGGCTGTTTCACTTTCGGTAGTTTCAAAGAGATCAGCGTCGTCAGAGCCAAAAACGCAAACGACACCCACAAGCAGGCCGCCAAGCCCGCCACCTGAAATACCCAGCCAGAAAGAATGGTGCCGATCAAACGCCCCATCGCATTGGCCATATAGTAGAAGCCCACATCCAGTGAGACACCATCGCCCTTGGCATAACTGACAATCAGGTAAGAGTGCAGTGACGAGTTGACCGCGAATATCGCGCCAAACACCATTAAGCCACCAACAATCACCCATTCCGGTTGCCAACCGATCTGCACGGCATAGGCGATAGCCGCCGTCACGATGGCTAATGCCCCGGCCCAGACTAACGCCGCATGACCATCAGGCACGCGGCCCTGCGCTTTGCCGGTAATCTTCGGCGCCAAGCCTTGCACTATGCCGTAAGCGATGGTCCAGGCAGCGAGAAATCCCCCTACCCACAAATGCTGCCAACCAAAAACAGAACCTAGGTAGATAGGTAAGGCGACCACAAACCACACATCACGAGCGCCAAACAAGAATAGGCGCGCTGCTGAGAGGATGTTGATGGACTCTGATTTAGAGAAAATCTGCGTAAACTTGGGTTTGTTTTTGGCTTTGCCCATACCACTGTCTAAGCTCAGCACACTGCCAATAAAGACCAAGCTCAGCACGCCTGCCATCAGCAATACTGCGGACTTAAAGCCCACCAGCGAGAGCAGTAAACCACCGATAAAAAAGCCCGCCCCTTTAAGGGCATTTTTGGAGCCGGTTAAAATCGCGACCCATTTATACAGCGCACCTTGCTGCTCATCCGGCACTAACGTTTTGATCGAACTTTTCGCGCTCATCTTGTTCAGATCTTTAGCAATACCCGATAACGCCTGCGCCGCCATCCCCCAAGGGATGGTCAGCCAAACGTTCGGCACCGCCAACATTAATAACGCGCCGATTTGCAGCGCCAGCCCTAGATTCATGGTCTTGTTGAGGCCCAAACGCGCACCGAGCCAGCCGCCGACCAAGTTGGTGACGACGCCAAAGAACTCGTAAAACAAGAACAGTGAGGCAATTTCGAGCGTGCTGTAGCCCAGATCATGAAAGTAAAGCACCACCAACATACGCAGTGCGCCATCGGTGATGGTGAAATTCCAGTAATTAAACGTGACCAACATGTATTGGCGGACGCTTTTGCTCAGGTTAGCGAACATAATTCACCTATCGCGATGTTTGAGCGCTTTTGAGTTGCCATATTCCAAAAGCGCTCTTCGGTTGTTAGCCAGCTACGGATTGAATGTAATCCACTTGCACAGGCTTAGTGAATGCGCCCGGGCGCAGCGCCTGCACTTCTTTAATGATGGTCTCTAGTGGCCAGTTTTTTTCCAGCAACAGATGGGCAGCGAATAGACCGGTACGACCCGAACCGCCCATGCAGTGCATCGCTACTTTGCCGCCATTATCGACAATACGGTGCAGCGTTGGGCTGGCGAGTTGCCACTTAGCCGCAAATTCACTGCCAGGGGCGCAGTCGTCTTCTATTTCAATTTGAAACCACTGCATACCGAGCGCTTGGGTTTTTTCGCCCAACGCCGCGACATCTTTACTGGCTAATTCCGCATCGTCGAGCGCAGTGACGATCGCTTCAACACCTTGTGCTTTGAGCTGTTCAAGCGAGGCATCAAGGTCTGCGTCTTTTGTACCTGGACACGGCGTCAGCACCAACGCACCTTGTTCTAAATCCAGTTGCCATGTTGGGTGTGTCATGATCAATCCTCCTTATGCCAAACCGACTTTGCGTACCAACTCAGCAGTGCGAGTGGCGTAACCCATTTCATTGTCATACCAAGCGTAGATTTTGACCATGCGGCCACCAACGACCATAGTCGAGAGCGCATCTACGATGGTTGAGCGTTGGTCACCCTTGTAGTCGATTGACACCAGTGGACGCTCTTCAAAACCTAAAATGCCTTGTAATTCACCTTGTGACGCTTCTTTAAGTAGCGCATTCACTTCTTCCGCGGTGGTCTCTCGGCTGACATCGAAAATAATGTCAGTGAGCGAGGCGTTAGCCAGCGGCACACGTACGGCGTGACCGTTAATCTTGCCTTCTAACTCTGGGAATATTTCGACGATCGCTTTCGCCGAGCCGGTAGTGGTTGGGATTAGGCTCATCCCACACGCGCGCGCGCGGCGTAAATCTTTATGCGGCGCATCCAAGATGGTTTGCGTGTTGGTCAAATCATGAATGGTCGTGAACGAAGATTGCTCAATACCCAGTTTTTCATGAATGACTTTCACCACGGGGGCAATACAGTTGGTGGTACATGACGCTGCCGTCACAATCTGATGGACCTCAGGATCGAAAATATGATCGTTTACGCCCACCACGATGTTCGCCACCCCCTCTTCTTTGACAGGTGCAGAGACCACAACACGCTTCACGCCTTGCGCAAGGTATTGGTTCAAAAATGACGTTTTGCGATGCACGCCCGTTGATTCAATCACGACATCACATCCTGACCAGTCAACGGCATCGATGTCGCGCGATTGAGTGGTCTTGATACGCTGACCATTGATGATCATGCTATCGCCCTCAACGCCCACTTCATGATGCCAACGGCCTTGCACGGAATCGAACTCTAGCAAGTGCGCTAACGTCGCGGTATCACCCGCCACATCATTGATTTGAACAAACTCCAGCTCATCCCAATCAAACGCAGCGCGCAGCGCCAAACGGCCGATACGACCAAATCCGTTAATCCCTACTTTAATTGTCATGTTGCACTCTCTCTCAATTGGCAATCTGTTTCATCATTCATTTAGACCGCTACACGCAGCACACAGGGCGAGCCTGAATCGCGTGTAACCTTTGTTGATCTTGTTGGTACTGCGTCTTTAAGCAGTTTGAAGCCACCAGATCATCGATCAGTTTGTTCATCCATCCCGGCAAATCGGCGGCCAGTCGATAAAAGACCCACTGGCCCTGACGTACATCGACCAAAATGCCATTTGAGCGTAGCAACGCAAGATGACGAGAAATTTTCGGTTGGCTCTCTTGCAGCGCCTCGGTTAACTCACCGACACACAAACACTCTTCGCGCACGATCAGCATTAAGCAACGAACACGAGTCTCGTCCGACAGCAACTTGAAGAATTGGTGAGGTAACATTGTCTACATTCTCATATATGGATATGCGAATATATTTATCTATCAGGAGAGGAAGATCAAGAGGGAGAGTGGCGATGTCATAAAAGTTTCAAACAAGGTCGCGCGCTGTCAATGGACGCGCCTGACATTAGGCGCTTTACACTAGACGGTTAACGTCTTGGCTCCAGCGCTGCGCTTCGTTGATACGCGGCATGACGTCATCCACGCTGAGGTTGAGTTTTCTACACACTTGCTGCATACCGTGCCAGTCGCAGCGTTCGTAGCACTCTTCCAGCAGCAATAAGTCACCGTAAGGGCCTTGGCGCTCCAATAGGGCCAATTTAATCGCACGATTGAGTGGCAACTGCCCCACCAGATCCTCAAGCGGTAAGTCAAGCAGCGCATCCAAAACTGAGAATAAACCAATTAAGAAGGCTTGATCGCGATAAGGCTGGAACGGGTTGTCATACGACATCAGTAAGCAGAATTGTGCGCGCTGCAACGACAAGTTATACAGCTCTGCGGGTTTGTTGGTCGAAATGTATGACGCCACCGCCAACGAGACAAAGACACGCAGCTTATCCTCACCGAGGTAAACCAAGGCTTGGCGAAATGAAGAGATGGTGACCGAAAGCCGCTCCGACATGGTATTGACGAACCGCAGCAATTGATAAGACAACGCGATGTCTTTCGCGACGATCGCTTCGACCTTGTCAAAATCAACACGAGGCTGGCACACCTCTTTGAGCAGCTCCATTGCAATCAAGTGCTCCGGTGTGACGTATTTCTGCCGGGAGAGAATCGGCTTACTGAAAAAGTAGCCTTGAAACAAGCTAAAACCTGCCGAGCGCGCGGCGACGTATTCCGCCTCTGTCTCTACTTTTTCTGCTAAATATTGCCGTTTAATACCACGATTTTTTTGTTCTTTGACGATTTGACACGCCGCCTCCAAACCCAATGCCAACACATCCAACTTGATGATCTGCACATACGGCAAAAAGCGTTTCCACTGTGGGGTATAAACAAAATCATCCAGTGCGATCACATACCCTTGGCGGCTAAGATCTTTAATGGCATCAAACAGCTCATCGGTTGGCTCGCAGGTTTCCAGCACTTCGACCACAATCTGCTCTTTGGGCAGCGATTCGGGCAAACGGCGGATGAGACTCTGGTAAGGGAAATTGATAAAGCAGCGCGACTTCGCAAGCGACGGGTTGGTGCCGAGCGAGAGGAAGTTCTCCACAATCAAGCGATAAGTCGCTCGATTGGAGTTAATGTGCGCCGGATACGCGTTGTTTTCTCCATCACGAAACAACAACTCGTAACCGACGGTTTGTCTTTTAGCGTTAAAAATTGGCTGGCGGGCCACATACGTGTCACGCATGACTACGACCTAACGGGTGTCCATTATGCTTTGGCAGTGGCCAATAATGCCCCACAACCGACAAACATGGAACCAAACAGCTTATTGATTTTACTCATAACATGACCGGAACGAATAAATTTTCCCATTTGAGCTGCCAAACTGGTGTATCCCAGCATCACGACAGAATCGATCACTACTGTCGTCGCCCCCAACACCAACAGCTGAGTCAGCTGATCGCCCTTAGGATCGATAAACTGAGGAAACAAAGCGACCAAAAACACGATAGATTTAGGATTGGTGAGATTAATCAAAGTGGCATTGCGAAGCAGCTGACCACTGGTCAGTGCCGCGCTGACCTCGGCAGTGGCAAGCGTTGATTTGTCGCGCCATTTTTGAATGCCTAGCCACACCAGATACACCACACCAACCCATTTGATGATGCTAAACGCCAGAGCAGACTGAGCGACAATCGCACCAATGCCCGCCCCGACTAAGGTGATATGGATGGCGAGGCCAAGCTGCAAGCCCGCAATGGCCGCAAGTGACTTACGCGTGCCATAGCTAAGACCATTACTGATCGAGTTCACTGTGCCTGAGCCAGGGGCTAAGCTAAACACAATCGCCGTCAGCACATAAGCCAACCATAAGTGCATATCCATTTTGTTTTCCTCTCGACTAACGTGCGTTTGCCCAACATAATTGAGTTTCTACTTTGGTGCAGCAATAGGTCTCCATACCATGAATCCTTCTCCTTCACCCATCAGACCTCGTTATACTCAAGAGACAAATTTTGAGCAAGCGATCCATGCCGATATTGCGCAATTATGGCAGAGCCGCCAAGAAGGCTACCTGGCCATGCGCGATAAAAAGAAGCTCTATTGGGCCGCATTGACGTCAGAGCATCACAACAAAGCCGTGGTGGTGGTGAATGGTCGCATTGAGTGCGCAATCAAATACCAAGAGCTGTTTTACGATCTCTATCAGCAAGGCTTTGATGTTTACTCTTACGATCACCGCGGGCAGGGGTTGTCAGACCGGTTAATCGATGACACTGAGATGGGCTTCGTGCAGGAGTTTAACGACTACGTCCTTGATTTGGATAGAATGGTGACGCACTTTAACTTAGAGCGTTATAACGAGCGCTTTATTCTCGGCCACTCAATGGGTGGCAATGTGGTGACACGTTACTTACAGACCCAAGGTATTGAGAACAAAGAGGCCTTTTTCCACGCCGCCGCGCTGAGCGCGCCGATGTTTGGCGTCAATATTGCGCCCTACCTCAAGCCTTTCGCGCCTATGATTGGCCAGTTCCTCACCGCCGTCTACCCCACTCCTAGATTTGCCCCCGGCCAAGTGGCGTATTATCCCAAACCGTTTGAGGGCAATTTTCTCAGCCAAAGTGAGGCGCGCTACCAGTGGTTTCGTAATCTCTACGATGAGATGCCACAACTGAGAATTGGCGGCGCCAGCACCCGCTGGGTCTGGCAGAGTTTAATGGCGTGCAAACAGTGTTTGTTGATGACCCGCCACCTGAAAACTCCGCTGCTGATTTTGCAGGCGGGTGACGATCAGATTGTCGCCAACGACGCGCAAACTCAGCTCGCTCGTAAACTCATCAAAACCAACCCTCGCAGCAAACTGGTGACCATTGACGGAGCGCGCCATGAACTGCTGTTTGAACGCGACGAATACCGCAACCGCACCCTAGATGAGATTTTGGCCTTCTTTGACCAATATGGCAGCGTGTAAGCTCGCAATGCACTCTCTCAGAAACAGGTCAATGGGCAGTGTGAAAACAGGAAAAGGGCAACAGAGAAAATTACCCTCTTTTTCTTGCCATGCATGACGTAGAATAAGCACTCTTGCCCATTGGCCAACAACATGTTGGCCCTCCTATATGGCACACGGCAACCAATCATTAAGAGGGTGATATGACCGACACACGTACCGACACGCCTTTTCGCATTGTCGCTTCTGATCTCGATGGCACGCTACTGGCACCCAACCACCAGCTGAGCGCGTTCTCCAAACAAACATTGAAGGACCTACACGCCAAAGGTTACACCTTTATCTTCGCCACCGGACGCCACCATGTTGATGTCGCGGGTATTCGTGAAATTGCTGGCATCCCAGCGTACATGATCACCTCAAATGGCGCGCGTGTTCACGATCAGCATGATCAGTTGATGTACAGCAAAAATATTCCCAGTGATCAGGTGCAAGCCGTGATCGATGTGATCAAGCAAGATCCCAACCTCTTTATCCACATGTACCGCAATGAAGAGTGGTTGCTTGATCGCGATGACGAAGAGTTGGCCAAATTCCACAGTGAATCCGGCTTTGGTTATCAACGTTTTAGCGCCAATGCCGCGCCAACCGAGGGTATTGCCAAGATTTTTTGTACCCACCCAGAGAAAGATCATGACCGTTTGGTGGAATTTGAAACCCAACTTCGCGCCAAATTTGGCGATAGCCTAAGTATTGCTTTCTCCACCCCTTGGTGTCTGGAAGTGATGGCAGCAGACGTATCAAAAGGCGAAGCGCTGAAAGTGGTGGCCGAGTCACTTAACCTGACACTCGACAACTGCATCGCATTTGGTGATGGTATGAACGATGTGGAAATGTTGTCGATGGCAGGCAAGGGACTGGTCATGGCGACCTCTCACCAGAAAGTGAAAAATGCGCTGCCCAATAACGAAGTGATCGGCAGCAACGCAGACGATGCCGTCGCGCATTACTTGCACGACCACCTGTTTTAAGCGCTCCCGTCAGCCCGAGACTCTCGGGCTAAAATAGCCTGCCATTGAGATTCCGTGACCGGCATGATCGACAAGCGATTGCCCTTTTTCACTAGGGGCATCGCTTCCAGCTCAGGCATGGCTTTCATCGTCGCAAGCGAAATTAAGCGATCGGTTTTACGCACAAATTCAATATCGACCATAAACCAGCGCGGGTTGTCTGGGCTCGATTTCGCATCAAAATAGGCGCTTTGTGGGTCATGGGCAAAGTGATCGGGGTACGCTTCTTTGACGACCTTCGCAATCCCCGCGACGCCGACTTTCTTGCACGAGCTGTGGTAAATCATCACCAAATCGCCCAGCTTCACCTCATCACGCATCATATTTCGCGCTTGATAATTGCGAACACCTTCCCAACACGACACCTTTTGTGTGCGAAGAGTGTCAATAGAGAAGGTGTCTGGTTCAGTTTTAAATAACCAATATGCCATAATAAAATCCATTACGTTTACGCTAAGGAAGATATAGCATGAAGGCGCTTCGAAACCCAGTCGCTCTGTCCATCATATTGTTGTTACAAGCGTGCAGTTCTCAGCCATCACCCAGCAGTGTACAACCTTCGCATGTAGCGCTCGATAGCGAAACGCCCACGCCTACCCAAACCTTCATGCTACGCGGTGAAGTGGTGCTCGGCCACGAAGTACGCAGCCTCACCCCTTGCGGCAGCAATCAGCAGTACTGGCTGGATCTCTCCAATGACCGATTTGCCCAAGGCATGAAACTGGTGCGCTCACCGTACAGCCCTTTGTATGGTGAAATCGTCGGTCACCTAGAGCCCACAGGGCAACAAGGGTTTGCGGCCAATTACGCCGCCAAGTTTGTGGTTGAGAGCATTAACCTTCTCAGCGCTGAAAATCCTAAACGCTGTCAACAAGCGCTAAAACCGACCCGGGCGTTTGGTAATGAGCCGTCTTGGTCTGCCCATTTTGAGTCAGACCAATTGGTCTTTCAGCGTATGGGGTTTGAAGCGCAGTCCTTCACCGTCGAGCGCAAGCGTCTTGAACAAACCCGTCGCCGTTACAGTTGGCAAGATGGCTCACTCGAACTCAATCAACGCAGTTGCGTCGATGGCATGAGTGACAGCCTGTATGGTTGGACCTCCACCCTAACGATCGGTGATAAGCAGTATCAAGGCTGCGCCACGCTTGCTAACCAAGACAACACCCAACACTGGGTCGATGACTATCACGCGGCCTCGACCAAAGCACAGCACTTCACCGTGACCATGGCACTCAACCCTGACCATACCGCCATGACGACCTACGCCTATAACAATGGCGATGGCGATTCGGTGGAACACGGCTTTTGGCAGCAGATTAATCCTGATCAGGTGCAAGTGGTGATGACTCATCTTCAGCAGCAACCGTTACTCTCAGAGCGTATCTTTACTCGTGATGGTCATCAGTTGAATGCGAAGAAAGAGCGCGTTGGCGACGTGATTTATGCCATTAATGATGGCGGGCTAACGTTATACAAAGCCAAGGTGGCCTTGACGCAAACAGGCGCGCAGTCCGCTGCGGCGGCCTCTAGCCTCACCCGCCTACCGCAAGGCGATGACATTCCTTCTTCAGCCAAGTTTGATGCAGAGGTCGATAAAGCACTTCGCGACTATTTCGCCATGCACAATACCGATCCAAACGGGACAAAATACCGCTGGCTGACCTATGATCTCAATGGTGATGGTCAACCGGAACTTCTGGCACAACTGGACTGGTGTGGCTCTGGCGGCTGTACAGTGCTGATTTTTGAACAGCACCAACAAGCGTGGCGATTCAACAGTAAAATCACCTTAGTGCAAACCCCATTTAACCTCGGCACTCAAGTCCATGGTCAATGGCAAGATTTGGTGATGTTCGTCAGTGGCGGCGGCGCCGTGCCTAATCAACACGTGTTGCGTCACAATGGCATCAGCTACCCGATTAACCCCAGCGTTGAGCCTGTCGCCAATTACGATGAGCTCAGCCCAGTGCAGCTTTTCTCCGATGGGGTCACGCCGCATCAAGAAGGGCTAATACTAAAATGAGTAGCACCCCTTGCCCGCGATGTAAACTGCGACATCAATGTGTGTGCGTTCGTCAACCACACGTTGAATTGAACGCCCACATTGCCCTGCTGACGCACCCAAACGAGCAGCAGCGCGATACCAATACCGGAGGGCTGCTCAGTCACACTCTGTCAACGTGTAGCGTGCATACGTGGCAACGAACCTCGCCTTGCGACACCTTGCTAACCCTGATGCAAAACCCACGCTATCGGCCGTTTTTGCTTTACCCAGGTGAGCAAAGCCTAACGCCTCAGCAAGCGAGCGCCGACGCTGATACGCACGGTGCAACGCCACTGTTTATTGTGCTGGATGGCACGTGGCAAGAAGCGCGCAAAATGCTCAATAAGAGTGCGTGGCTCGCTTCACTGCCTTGTGTGCAGCTCTCGCCTCAAGCCGCTTCTCTCTACGACTTGCGACGCAATCAATCGGAAGGGCACCTGTGCACCTATGAGGTGGGCGCTGAGATCGTGCACGCGTTAGGCGCCCCCCAAGAGGCAACGCGCATGAGAGAGTTTTTCAGCTACTACTTAGCAGCCTTTCAAGCGGATAAAAGTGGCCATGCATTGAGCACTTGAGCACTGAAACAACAGTGACACTAATCGGTCAGTAACAGCAAATCCGACAATTGGTTAATTTCTACATCAGGCAGCACCCGCGCATGTCGAGCCTGTCTTGGGCGGATAGCGGTATCATTAAACCAGCACGCTTGAAAACCACTGGCTTTTGCCCCTTGCACATCGGTATTGAGATGATCGCCGACATGAAGAATGCTACCGGCATCCAGCGCCAGATGCTGCGCCGCTTTGCGAAACATTTCGCCATGCGGTTTTGCGTAGCCATCCGGCCCCGCTTTGAGCGTCAGGGTGAAATACGCCGATAAACCGATTCGTTCGACATCAACGTTACCATTGGTGATGGCCACCAGCGGCATCTGCGCTGCTAGCCGAGTTAACACACGATGGGTCTCTTCTGGCACACTAAAGTCACTACGCAGTCTCAGCACTTCCTCAATCGCGCTCGAAGCAGCGCTGTGCGCTTGTTGCTCGTCATAACCTAGTCTCACCAAGCCACTCTCTATCTGTTGAAAGCGCCACTTGGTGACATCATTAGGCAACCAAGGATCGCGCTCGGCCAAGCGTCGCTTGTGGCTCTGCCACCAGCTCAGTGGCACCGTCGCGCTGACGGGGTGGTGATGGTGTAGCCACTCGACCATACGCGCTTCTAAGGTACGAATGATCGGCCAATTGTCATACAGGGTGTCATCAAGATCGAACGTCATCGCCTTGATGGGTTTGAGATGGCGATAAAATTTCACTCATCCTCCTCTTTTTTCGGCCTGCCCTTTTTTCGCGCTCTTGGGTGCGCTTGGTCATAGACCTGCGCCAAGTGCTGAAAATCGAGGTGCGTATAGATTTGGGTGGTGGAAATGTTTTCGTGTCCCAAGAGCTCCTGCACGGCACGCAAATTGTTGCTCGACTCCAGCACATGCGTCGCAAACGAGTGACGCAATTTATGCGGACTGACATGACTGGCAATGGCCTGCTTCTGCCCCCACTCCGCCATGCGTTTTTGTACGCTGCGATGAGAAATTCGACCACCCAGCTTAGAGACAAATAACCCAGGCTCATCGGGATGCGCTAAATCTCCGCGCACTTTGAGCCATTTCGCCACCCAATCGGCAGCCATGCCCGAAAACGGCACTTTCCGCTCTTTGTCTCCCTTACCGACGACACGAATTTCACCGTCCGAAAGACCCACGTCTTTGACATTCACGGCGATCATTTCAGCCAAACGTAAGCCAGCACCATACATCAGCTCCATCATGGCGCGATCGCGTATCGCCAACGGATCATCTTCATTGACTTCAAGCAGCTGCCCCACTTCATCGACATCAAGGTTCTTAGGCAGTGGCCGCTGTTTGCGCGGCGCAGAGACGCCTTTGGCTGGATTCGCCGCAAGATCACCTCTCAGCACTAAAAAGTCAAAAAAGCTACGCAAGCAGGAAAGACGTGTCGCAATACTGCTTCCTTTCATCCCTTCACGCATTGCTTTACCGGCCACCTGTCTAACCCAGCCCGCATCCACTTGGGTCCACTTTTTTATACCCAAACCCGCTAGGTGCGCAGCCATGGTTTCCAGTTGCTGTTTGTAGTTGCGTTGAGTATGCAAACTCAGCCCTTTTTCACTTCTTAAATAATCGTAGAAGCGTAGTAAGGGCTGCTGCAAACCATTAGGCAGAGGTGGTGGAGCGTCGCTCATTATCTTGCGCCTGCCAAGGCAGGGTATCAATCAGGTGAGAAAGGACGAGCGCCAGATGGCGCAAAAAGAGAGTATCCATGTGTGGCTGAAAATGGCCACCGTCGGAGCTGGAAAAGGCCAAGATACCTTGGAGCGAGGTCTTATTCAGTGGCATCACCACGTAAGATCCCATTTCCGGCGCTGGGCTGTGCGGCCCAAACAAAAGTTCACGATCGCACGAACGCATACGGCCAAGGTAGGCACTCTTGCCATTCAGGTGGTTGGTGACAAAACGTTGATAGCTCTCTTTGCTCAGGCGATACTTATCTTGTCCGCCCTGCACACCCACCAAGCGAATATATGCCACTAAGCCCAGAGAGATCGCCATGTCTTCGATCGATTTGAGCACCGAGCTCAAACTATCGCTGCGCAGAATACGCTCTTGCAGCTCCATAAATTCATGGAAGGTGCGATCGTTATTTTTCGCCAGCGACATCAACGTCGTGATCTCTTCTTCAAGCTCTTCAATACGCTGACGTTGGCGGTTCAACTGAACATGGACGAGAGAGACTGCGCCTTGCTCTTGGTGAGGCAAAGCCAATCTGTCCACCAGCGCTTGACGCTGGGCGAAAAAATCCGGGTTGTCACTGAGGTACTCGGCAACCACTTCCGCGGTCAGTGCGTCCGCTTCAATTTGAGACACAATTCATCCCTTTACTTGTTATCTATCGAGGTGTGGATTGAGCTAGCAGCTCAGCTGGCCGTCAAACACATGTGTGGCTGGGCCTGTCATGTAAAGCGGTTTACCTGGCCCCTTCCAGCGAATGTTGAGCTCGCCACCGGGCAGAGAGACTTTGACATTCTCGTCCAATAAGCCTTGGACGATACCGACGGCCACCGCGCCACATGCGCCACTGCCGCACGCCTGCGTTTCCCCAGCGCCACGCTCGTACACACGTAGGTTGATCGCTTGGCGGTTAACCACTTGCATAAAGCCAGCGTTCACGCGTTCAGGAAAGCGCTCGTGCGACTCCAGCAGCGGGCCTAGATTATCCACATCTGCGGTTTGAACGTCATCGACAACCGTCACAACATGAGGGTTACCCATGCTCACCGCTCCACAAAATAGCGTTTTATCTGCGGCGCGTAAGATGTACGTTTTCTCGGTTTGCTTGGCTTTAAAAGGGATCTTGCTCGGCTCAAACTCTGGCACGCCCATGTTGACCGTCACTTGATCGTCCTCTTCAATATTGAGGACCATCTTACCTTTCTTGGTGCTGACACTGATGCTGTACTTGTTGGTCAAACCTTTCATGCGGACAAAACGCGCAAAGCAACGAGCGCCGTTACCGCACTGCTCAACCTCACTGCCATCGGCATTGAAAATTCGGTAGTGAAAATCGGTTTCTGGATCGTACGGCGCTTCGACCACCAACAGTTGGTCAAAGCCCACGCCAGTATGTCGATCCGCCAAACGGCGGATCAGATCCGGTGAGAAAAAGATGTTTTGGGTAATACAGTCAACGACCATAAAGTCGTTGCCTAAACCGTGCATCTTGGAAAAGTGAAAATGCATAACCCTTTCATTACTCCGGAAGAATATTTTCTAGTGCCCACAAACTGGACAGCTCTTCACGCTGGCGAACCAAATGCAGCTTATCACCATCAACCATCACTTCCGCCACACGAGCGCGAGTGTTGTAGTTGGATGACATCACAAAGCCATATGCACCGGCAGAACGCACCGCAAGCAGGTCGTTCTCTTTCAGCACCAAGGCGCGATCTTTACCTAAGAAATCACCGGTTTCACAGATAGGCCCGACCAAATCGTAGGTCACCGCTTCACCCTCGCGAGGTTTCACTGGAACGATGTTTTGCCACGCTTGGTATAGCGCAGGGCGCATCAAATCGTTCATTGCCGCATCGATAATGGCAAAGTTTTTGTGCTCCGTGTGCTTCAAAAACTCGACCTTGGTGAGCAAGACACCCGCGTTCGCGGCAATCGCACGACCTGGCTCAAAAATCAGCTCCAAATCTTGATGATTGTCCAAGCGGCCAAGTAGCGCTTTGGCGTACTCCGAAGGCTGCGGTGGTAATTCATCACGATAGACGACCCCTAAGCCACCACCGACATCAAGGTGCGCAATATTGATGCCTTGCGCTTTTAAGTCATCGATCAATGCCAGCAAGCGATCGGTCGCGTCGATAAATGGGTCGATGTGTGTCAGCTGTGAGCCAATATGACAATCGATGCCTTTGATCTCCAGGTTGCTCAAGCTTTGCGCAAACTTGTAGACATCCGGAGCGCGTTCAAAAGCAATACCAAACTTGTTGTCACGCAGACCTGTTGAAATGTAAGGGTGGGTATTCGCATCCACATCCGGGTTAATGCGCAGTGAAATAGGCGCTTTCACCCCCATCTCGGCGGCGACTTGGTTCAAGCGCTCAAGTTCCGGCTCAGACTCAACGTTAAAACACTTAATGCCAAGCTCAAGTGCGCGTTTCATCTCTTGTGCCGTTTTGCCCACACCAGAAAAGACCACCTTGCTCGGATCGCCACCGGCAGCAATCACGCGCTCCAATTCTCCACCAGAAACAATATCAAAACCCGATCCTAGACGCGCCAACGTATTCAATACCCCAAGGTTGGAGTTCGCTTTCACGGCGTAACACACTAGATGAGGGTGCTCACCCACCGATTTGTCGAAGGCATTCCAATGGCGCTCTAACGTCGCTCGAGAGTAGACATAAAGTGGCGTACCAAACTGCTCAGCCACATCACTAAGCGGTACGTTTTCGGCCCAGAGCTGGCCATCGTCCTGATAATTGAAGTAATCCAAAGTACTTTCCCTTAAATAGTCGTTTTAATTGCGATGAACACCGTTAATGGCGATGGACGCGTGGCGATTAGGAGGATTGCTCGTTCGTTTGCGTCTCTTCTGGCATGTACAAACCGCCCGTCTGACCACATCCTGCCAGACCTAACACTGAAAGAAGAAACAGAGCAAGGATTGATTTTTTCATGGGTTCTATCGTGATTATTTGTTCAATGCCCCCTATAATCGCACCACAACCAAGAAAAGCAATAGGATAGATAGGATGAACGAGACTGAATTTCATCAGTTGGTGGATGTTCAAATGCAAATCATTGAAGAAATGATTGATGACTCAGGCGCGGACATCGACTACGAGGTCACAGGTAACGTGATGACACTGGAATTTGACGATCGCAGCCAGATCATCATTAACCGACAAGAGCCGATGAAAGAAATCTGGCTCGCATCGAAATCCGGTGGTTTCCATTTCTCCTTGGTCGAGCAGCAATGGATCTGTTCAAAAACAGGCAAAGAGTTGATCGCCATGGTCAAAGAAGAGTGTGAAAAGCACGCCAATGAAGAGATTGACTGGGTTTAACCCCATTCAGAATCCAAAAAAGAGCACGCGGTGCTCTTTTTTTATCTCTTTACTTTGCGGGTTCAAGCATTCACAACTCGGCTTGGCTTGGAGTAGTTTGAGCCATCATTGCGATAAGGGACGATGTAAGAGTCGCCCTCTTCAGGATGCACGATTTGATAATACTGCGGCAAATTGAAGTTAATGAATTTAGACGCCAATTCGCTTTCGGTTTTGACGGATGAGTAGAAGCCATTCACGCTCGCGATCATCTCGTCTTTTTCACCGCTTAATTGGTGATACACCTCAACTTGGTTTGACTCATCCAGCACATAGATGTTGAAGCCTTTGTCTGTGTCTTCAAAGAAGAACTGAATCAAACCTTCACTGGCAAAACCATCAATGACCTCTGGCATTTGATAATCTTGCTCTTTATCGAGCATCAACAAGGGCGAGCCTTTCAGTTTGTTGGTTGAAATGCTGCGATAGAAATCGACTGAGTTTTCCAGCATTTGCACCGACACCCCACGGCGTTCAAAGAACAAGCCATAGGTCTGTTGACCAATCTTAAGCGCTTTGAAACGACGACGTTTTTCTTGCTCAACCGGCTTCAAACGCAAATCAATGCATTCGGCCAATAACTGGTAGACCATGTTGCGCATCACACCGCGCAAGTTCTTGCTGTAGCAGAACACATCCACCGACTCCGGTGGCAACGCATCTTGGTGCATCTTACCAAGTACCGTTTTGAGCGCATCCAGCATGGCGGTCTCCCCTTTGAAGTGCAAGGTACGCACTTCATGCCATGAGTTGCGATAGACCAAGTCCACGCTACCCACAAGGCAGGTTTGGTCAGGGCCAAAGCTAAAGATGTCTGTGCTCTTTTGATCCAACTTCAGCGCACGGCCGCTCAGTTCTGAGGTCGGGTCACTTTCAAAGTTGATGAACATGGCCAACTGGCTGATCTCACACGGACTCGCCAACGCCTGCATCGTAGGGCGACGCTTGCGCAGTGAGAAGGTATTGCGTAGATCGCTGACCATTTGGTAGAACTTATCTATGTCCAACTCGGCATCACGAATCACAGAGTGCAAACGGGTGGATTCCGTGATCAAACCGTTAAAGAAGGACCAAGCCACCAATTTACTTAAGTATTCGTTGTGCTCAAGTGGCGCACGACCGATGATTTTCTCAGCCTCTAACGGCTGTTTATACAAGTACCATCCCGCTTTGTTCGTTCTACCCGGGCGTACCTCAATAAAGCTCAAATCAGGTTCATGCAGATCCGGAGAAATTTGCGGATTGAGCAACGTCACCTTACCCGGCAACACCTCAAACGCAGCGTACAACTTACGCGCCAAGATGCTGATATCTTGCGGACTAATCGCAGAGGTGATGTCGTTACGACGTGCAAATTGGATAAGGTTTCGGTAACTCTGCATCAAGGCATCTAACAAGGCGTGGTGTACCACTTTCACTTGCTCGACTTTCCAGTTGCGGCGATCATCCAATTCAGCGATCACGCTCGGTGACCAGTCCCATTTTTGGATCATGTCAGACAGCGCTTCACGGCGCCAAGCCACCGAACCTGCGCCAGGCTGGCGAGAGAGTTTTTCATGGGTTTTGAGATAGAAACAACGACGCACCAAATCCAAGCGGGTGTGATCACCTATCCGCTCTAAATAGCGCGTCACTTTCTCAAGCATCAAATAGTACGCGTCCATCCCATAGAGATCGGGCTTGTGCGCGAAGAAGCGGCGTTTGGTATCAAGGCTCAACAACTGGGTGTGCGGATACTCCCACGAGTACGCCTCAAGCAAAATCGCTTTCAATACCGATTTGTAGGGCGAATCGATGCTCTTATAGAGTTGCCATAGGTTTGAGCCAAAGTACTCTTCTGCCGGGATACGGTTCAATTTACCAAAATCAATCCACTCCGAGCAGTTAATCACATTCTGGCTACAGAGATGCGTCACGTACTCGTCGTAACACTCTTCCATTTCTGGTGGCACGATTTGCCACAGCAGCCTTTGGCCAGCTAAACGTACCGCACTGCGATAAAACTCATCGAGTAACAACAGGTGCTGCGATGATCCGCAGTTATCCCCGGTCATCTCTTCACACTTATTGCTGCGAAAACGGCTTTCGTCCATCAAAAAGAAGTTGGCTTCAACGCCACGGCTCAGCGCCCACTCGGTGATCAAGAGACATTTGTTGGTCAAGCTGTCTCGTTCGTCAGCACTCATCTTCGAGGACACGCACACCCAAATGTCTAAATCACTGGAGGTACTCTGGCCAATTGAAGAGGTGCTGCCCATAGTATACAGACCCAAAATCATTGGGTTGTCTGCGGTGGCGAGCGGTTGACCGATCGTAAGCTCAGTGTCCGACACAAACTGACTTTGAGGTTCACTCAATTCAAAATTGCGAATACCGTAAGGGACTTTGGATGCGTAGTAGCCGGGAATTAAAGGATGGTTGTAGTGCAGAAGAGTAGGAATCAGATGGAAAACACGCTGGGCCTGCGCATCCATAAGCGCTAACGCACGTTCAATGCGTTGCTGATTGAGATCATCAAGTCTATGGATTAGCGATTGGGTGTAAGCCAGCAAGGGATGTTCCTTGGTTAATTATCTACAGCGTGCTGTGTTTAATAATTATTCTAAAGCACTATCAAAACGTGATCAATTTAACACTTTTCTTTGGACTGGTAAAGAATTGTACGATCGATTCAACACTATTTTGTATCTCTTGACTGACGAGTTGTTCTCTTTTTATTACGCGCTACAGTGTGGTCTGGATACGTGATGAGTAACAATAGCGCAGCTCATAAACGAGATTGCAATCACACTTTTTTGATGATTTTTTGCTACGGATTGAGGATTGCCGCTTAGGACTCATATTGCATTGAGCATTTTTATCTCAGAGTGATACGATGGAGCCATCATTTGGTTTATCTGTTTCTATCATGACTCAAACGACTCCGATCCGTATTGCAACGCGCAAAAGCCCCCTTGCTCTTTGGCAAGCTCATTATGTGAAAGACGCCCTTCAAGCCGCTCACCCTGGTCTAGAAGTCGAGTTGGTGACTATGGTCACGAAAGGCGACATTATTTTAGACACGCCGCTCGCCAAGGTCGGCGGAAAAGGGCTGTTTGTGAAAGAGCTGGAGGTGGCGATGCTTGAAGGTCGCGCGGACCTCGCCGTGCACTCAATGAAGGACGTGCCGGTGGAATTCCCCCAAGGCTTAGGTCTCGTCACTATCTGTGAGCGCGAAGACCCGCGCGATGCGTTTGTTTCGAATCAGTACAGCAACATCGACGATTTACCACAAGGCGCAGTTGTCGGTACATGCAGCTTGCGTCGTCAGTGTCAGATAAAAGAGTATCGTCCCGATTTGGTGATCAAAGAGCTACGCGGCAACGTCGGCACCCGACTCTCTAAGCTCGATGCAGGTGAGTACGATGCGATCATTTTGGCCGCAGCTGGCTTAAAACGACTCAAGCTTGAAGAGCGCATTCAGAGTTACATCGAGCCAGAGCAATCCCTACCCGCGGTTGGACAAGGTGCCGTCGGCATCGAATGTCGCCTTGATGACGAGCGTTTAATCGCGTTACTTGAGCCTCTCAATCACCCAGACACGGTCGACCGCGTGTTGTGTGAACGCGCCATGAACCTCACCCTTGAGGGAGGCTGCCAAGTTCCTATCGGCAGTTATGCACTGCTGGATGGCGATCAAATCTGGCTTAGAGCCTTAGTCGGTGAACCGGATGGATCCACCATCGTTCGTGGTGAGATCAGCGGTCCTCGAAGCGAAGCGGAGCAACTGGGAGTCACACTTGCCAATCAACTGCTCGATAATGGCGCCAAAACCATTTTAACTAAGCTGTACGCAGAACAAGAGTAATGCCATGGCAGTATTGGTGACCCGGCCAGGTCAGCAAGGCCAATCGCTCTGCCATCAATTGCAACACCTCGGTGTCGCGAGTGAGCATCAACCGCTCATCTCGCTTCACCCGGGGAGACAACTTAGCGATATCGCACATGCGTTACATCGCGCCGATCTCATTATTGCTGTGAGCCAACATGCGGTGCACTTTACCGATCAAACCCTTCGCCAACATCAGCAACACTGGCCACATTCAGCGCGATACATTGCCGTTGGTCAAAAAACTGCACAGATCTTAAGCACAAAAACGCAACAAAACGTAGACTATCCTCAAGTGGGCGATAGCGAGCATCTACTTGCGCTTGAACCCCTTCATGACGTCACCAATAGGCGTATTGTCATCCTACGCGGAAACGGTGGCCGAGATTTGATTTTCGATACCTTGCAGGCACGAGGGGCCTTAGTGGAGTATCGAGAAGTCTATCGTCGTGAAAACATTGCTTTGTGCTCAGATTTGCTCGTCCCTCTCTGGCAAAATAAGCACATTGATCAGCTAGTCGTTACTAGCTCGGGTCAGCTTGAACACCTTGTCTCGCAAATCGGCAAGCGCTATCAAGCCTGGCTATTTGGATTAACGCTATACGTTCCTAGTGAGCGTATCGCTCTAGACGCACACCAATGGGGCTTTGTCGATGTCATCACGACCCCTAGTGCCTCTAATTCGGACTTACTGGCCGCTCTCCAGCCAAAACAACAGGACAAAACATAATGACAAGTAAAAAAAACAATGGACATGTTGAACCCGAAGAAAACAAAACCGCGCCAAACCAAGCAGCGATGACCGAGGAAAACAGCGCGGTAGACACTGAATCTCAAGATGTGACTTCACCTGAAACCGCATCAGAGCCAAGCCCGGACGACACAGCGCCAGTTGATAGCCAGCCCCAAAGTGGAGAGCCTGAAGAAAAACAAGGCAAACGCGGCGTGAAGCTAGCTACGATCGCCATCGTTATTGCTGTGCTGATTGGGGGCGGACTCACCTTTTACATCCAAGAGAAGAATCAGCAGCAGCAAGCGCAAATCGCTGCGCTGCAATCAGAGCTCAATCAAGCCAAACAGGCCATGCAGGCTCAGTTGGATCAGAACCAACAGCAAATCTTATCGAAGGCCACTGAGCTTAGCCATCGCGCAGATACCGTTCTAGAGCAGCAGCAAAAAAGCATCGAGAGCTTACAGCTCGCCATGGCAGACGTAAAAGGCCGTCGCCCCAATGATTGGTTACTGGCTGAGGCTGACTACCTCGTCAAGCTCGCTGGACGAAAACTGTTTTTAGAACACGACGCGGTCAGCGCCACTAAACTGATGGAAAGTGCAGACCAGCGCATCGCAGCACTGAATGACCCAAGTCTTGTACCTCTGCGCAAATCCATGGCGAATGACATCACCAAACTCAAAGGGGTCCCCCTTGTAGATCGAGAAGGCTTGGTGCTAAGACTTACCGCTCTTCAGCAACAAGTCGATAGCTTACCGCTCGCCAATGCCATTCTTCCAGAGGCGCAAGCGGTGGAAGCTCGTCAAGTCTCGCAAGACGTGGCAGATTGGAAAGACAACCTGATGACCTCGTTACAAGAGTTCTCAGAGAACTTTATTACGTTCCGAACTCGTGATGGCAATGTCATCCCACTGCTCTCTCCCGAGCAGCATTTCTATCTCAAAGAAAACATTAAAGCGAAGCTAGAAACCGCCATCAAAGCGGTATATGTCGAGCAACAAGAGATCTACACCACAGCGCTTGCCACCGCAGGTGACTGGTCTCAAGCGTTCTTCAACCAAGATGCCAACAATGTTCGTGAGTTCAATCAAGCCCTAGGCATGCTAGGCCAACAAACCATCCAAGTCGATTACCCGGTAAAACTCGACACACAAGAAGTACTGTCTGACGTTATTCGCGATCGCCTACGCCGCGAAGTCACCACATTAATTACGGAGGAGAAATAATGTTTAGACTGATTTTCCTCTTTGTCATCTTAGGTGCGGGGCTGTTTGTCGGCACTCAATACTCGGGGCAACAAGGTTATGTCCTAGTCTCTATCGCCAACACCACGATTGAAATGAGCGTCACCACCTTAGTGATTTTCTTAATTGCGACGTTGGCCGCCCTCTTTGCTCTTGAGTACCTCGTTAAGAAAATGCTCTATGCCAGTTCTGCCACTTGGAATTACTTTAGCGTACGTAAAATGCGCCACTCTCGCAGGCTGACGAATGAAGGCTTAATTAAACTGATTGAGGGCGACTTTAAAACCGCAGAAAAAAAGGTCACGCGCTGGGCAAACTATCATGATATGCCTGTCGTTTGTTACCTGATTGCCTCAGAAGCGGCGATAGGTCTCGGAGACAACAAAAAGGCCGATCACTACCTTGAGCTCGCAGGTAAACAGCCTGGTTCTAACTTAGCGGTGGAGCTAACACGTGCCAAGCAGCAGGTGAGAGAGGCCAACTACGCTGGCGCACTGGAAACCTTACATCTTCTTAAGGTCCAGCATCCCAACAACGTGGTGATCGTTAACCTACTTAAGCAAGTCTATGTAGAACTGAAACAGTGGCAGCCACTGATTGATCTGACGCCCCAGCTAGGCAAACTTGGCTTGATTAGCGAACAAGATCAACAAACCTTGATCCAAAGAGCGCAATGCGGCTTATTGGCTGATGTCGCCGAAAACAAAGGAAGTGAAGGCCTAATTGGTCACTGGAACAGCCTACCGAGAAAGCTCAAGCAAGACGCCCATCTAGTAGAGTGTTTTGTGAAACAATTGATTGCGCGCAACGCCGATCACGAAGCCTTCACCGTCATTAAAGAAACAGTGAAAAAGCACCCGAACTCCACACTGATCACCTTGCTACCAGAGATGAAATTGTCCGACACCCACCCAAGCAAACTACTGCTAGAGGAAATGGTGCGTAAAGACGCCAATAACGCCGAAGCACACAGCGCTTTAGCGCAATTGCAAATGAGAAACGAACAGTGGCAAGAAGCGCAGCAACATCTTGAGAAAGCCTTATCTGTCCGCTCTAACGTTTCCGACTATGCATACTTGGCAGATGTACTGGAGAAACAAAACCTCAACAAGGCAGCGCAGGAAGTATCGAAAAAGGCGCTGAGTATTATCCAGTCCTAGTTTCTACCGTGAATAAAGCGGGTCATTAGCCCAATACCAAAACTGGCCAACACGGCCAGTTTTTTTGTCCTTAAGAAAGCGTTTAAAGCATGGTTACTGAGTAACGACGTGAGCCTATTGACCACGAGGTAAACGCGTTGCTGAAAGCCTATCGTAGACCAACGGCTTGCCCTTTATTCACGCTAGTATCCGACACGATTTGAACAACGACATCAAGTTTGATGGAGGAAGGTGCACGTGTGAGAAAACTACGAGCAGCGGGTGCTAGATAATCCAAGGACGCTGTCGCACCATTCGTCGCATTAAATCGACACACTACCTAGAACGCAAAGATCCTGAAGTGCGAGACACTATTCTTTAATCTCGCCTTGCTCTCTCTTCGAAGCCAGCACTTTCAGGAGCGTTAAACGTGAAAAAGCCTCAGTCTTTCGACTAAGGCTTAGTATAAGTGGCGGAGTGGATGGGACTCGATGGTCCGGCATTCCGGCCCGCGAAAAAGTACACAGCACTTTCGGGAGCGTTAAACGTAAAAAAGCCCAGTCTTTCGACTGGGCTTAGTATAAGTGGCGGAGTGGACGGGACTCGAACCCGCGACCCCCGGCGTGACAGGCCGGTATTCTAACCAACTGAACTACCACTCCGCAGTGGTCTATTTAAAGTCTTATCTCAATCGTGCTTCAAATAGATAATGTTCAAAGCCTGGCGATGTCCTACTCTCACATGGGGAAGCCCCACACTACCATCGGCGCTAATTCGTTTCACTTCTGAGTTCGGCATGGAATCAGGTGGGTCCAAATCGCTATGGTCGCCAAGCAAATTTTGTTTAAGTTCCTAGAAGCTAGTGCCTAGTTCCTAGAACTTAATAATTCGGAAAGCTGTGCTTATCGTTTCTAGCTACTAGGAACTAGACACTCGTCTCTTTTACACATTCAATGTTCTTACATTGAGTCCATCAAAACCCTTTGGGTGTTGTATGGTTAAGCCTCACGGGCAATTAGTACAGGTTAGCTCAACGCCTCACAGCGCTTACACACCCTGCCTATCAACGTTCTAGTCTCGAACAACCCTTAAGGATACTTAAAGTATCAGGGAAGACTCATCTCAGGGCTCGCTTCCCGCTTAGATGCTTTCAGCGGTTATCGATTCCGAACTTAGCTACCGGGCAATGCGTCTGGCGACACAACCCGAACACCAGAGGTTCGTCCACTCCGGTCCTCTCGTACTAGGAGCAGCCCCCTTCAATCTTCCAACGCCCACGGCAGATAGGGACCGAACTGTCTCACGACGTTCTAAACCCAGCTCGCGTACCACTTTAAATGGCGAACAGCCATACCCTTGGGACCGACTTCAGCCCCAGGATGTGATGAGCCGACATCGAGGTGCCAAACACCGCCGTCGATATGAACTCTTGGGCGGTATCAGCCTGTTATCCCCGGAGTACCTTTTATCCGTTGAGCGATGGCCCTTCCATTCAGAACCACCGGATCACTATGACCTGCTTTCGCACCTGCTCGAATTGTCATTCTCGCAGTCAAGCGGGCTTATGCCATTGCACTAACCTCACGATGTCCAACCGTGATTAGCCCACCTTCGTGCTCCTCCGTTACTCTTTGGGAGGAGACCGCCCCAGTCAAACTACCCACCAGGCACTGTCCTCACCCCGGATAACGGGGCTAAGTTAGAACATCAAACATACAAGGGTGGTATTTCAAGGTCGGCTCCACAGATACTGGCGTACCTGCTTCAAAGCCTCCCACCTATCCTACACATGTAGGCTCAATGTTCAGTGCCAAGCTGTAGTAAAGGTTCACGGGGTCTTTCCGTCTAGCCGCGGGTACACTGCATCTTCACAGCGATTTCAATTTCACTGAGTCTCGGGTGGAGACAGCGTGGCCATCATTACGCCATTCGTGCAGGTCGGAACTTACCCGACAAGGAATTTCGCTACCTTAGGACCGTTATAGTTACGGCCGCCGTTTACCGGGGCTTCGATCAAGAGCTTCGACCGAAGTCTAACCCCATCAATTAACCTTCCGGCACCGGGCAGGCGTCACACCGTATACGTCATCTTACGATTTTGCACAGTGCTGTGTTTTTAATAAACAGTTGCAGCCACCTGGTATCTGCGACTCTCAATAGCTCCATCCGCGAGGGACTTCACCGTCAAGAGCGTACCTTCTCCCGAAGTTACGGTACCATTTTGCCTAGTTCCTTCACCCGAGTTCTCTCAAGCGCCTTGGTATTCTCTACCCGACCACCTGTGTCGGTTTGGGGTACGATTCCAACTTATCTGAAGCTTAGAGGCTTTTCCTGGAAGCATGGCATCAATGACTTCACGCCCTTGGGCGCTCGACGTCGTGTCTCAGCCTTAAAGAGAGCCGGATTTACCTAACTCTCAAGCCTACGCACTTGAACCTGGACAACCGTCGCCAGGCCCACCTAGCCTTCTCCGTCCCCCCATCGCAATAAGTTGAAGTACGGGAATATTAACCCGTTTCCCATCGACTACGCCTTTCGGCCTCGCCTTAGGGGTCGACTTACCCTGCCCCGATTAACGTTGGACAGGAACCCTTGGTCTTCCGGCGAGGAGGTTTTTCACCCCCTTTATCGTTACTCATGTCAGCATTCGCACTTCTGATACCTCCAGCATGCTTTACAACACACCTTCAACGGCTTACAGAACGCTCCCCTACCCA
>NZ_JCBDGK010000055.1:0-5085 GCF_059834005.1 Vibrio sp. R12-SW3-ISO1 | reverse complement strand
TCGATTCCGAACTTAGCTACCGGGCAATGCGATTGGCATCACAACCCGAACTCCGGTCCTCTCGTACTAGGAGCAGCCCCCTTCAATCTTCCAACGCCCACGGCAGATAGGGACCGAACTGTCTCACGACGTTCTAAACCCAGCTCGCGTACCACTTTAAATGGCGAACAGCCATACCCTTGGGACCGACTTCAGCCCCAGGATGTGATGAGCCGACATCGAGGTGCCAAACACCGCCGTCGATATGAACTCTTGGGCGGTATCAGCCTGTTATCCCCGGAGTACCTTTTATCCGTTGAGCGATGGCCCTTCCATTCAGAACCACCGGATCACTATGACCTGCTTTCGCACCTGCTCGAATTGTCATTCTCGCAGTCAAGCGGGCTTATGCCATTGCACTAACCTCACGATGTCCAACCGTGATTAGCCCACCTTCGTGCTCCTCCGTTACTCTTTGGGAGGAGACCGCCCCAGTCAAACTACCCACCAGGCACTGTCCTCACCCCGGATAACGGGGCTAAGTTAGAACATCAAACATACAAGGGTGGTATTTCAAGGTCGGCTCCACAGATACTGGCGTACCTGCTTCAAAGCCTCCCACCTATCCTACACATGTAGGCTCAATGTTCAGTGCCAAGCTGTAGTAAAGGTTCACGGGGTCTTTCCGTCTAGCCGCGGGTACACTGCATCTTCACAGCGATTTCAATTTCACTGAGTCTCGGGTGGAGACAGCGTGGCCATCATTACGCCATTCGTGCAGGTCGGAACTTACCCGACAAGGAATTTCGCTACCTTAGGACCGTTATAGTTACGGCCGCCGTTTACCGGGGCTTCGATCAAGAGCTTCGACCGAAGTCTAACCCCATCAATTAACCTTCCGGCACCGGGCAGGCGTCACACCGTATACGTCATCTTACGATTTTGCACAGTGCTGTGTTTTTAATAAACAGTTGCAGCCACCTGGTATCTGCGACTCTCAATAGCTCCATCCGCGAGGGACTTCACCGTCAAGAGCGTACCTTCTCCCGAAGTTACGGTACCATTTTGCCTAGTTCCTTCACCCGAGTTCTCTCAAGCGCCTTGGTATTCTCTACCCGACCACCTGTGTCGGTTTGGGGTACGATTCCAACTTATCTGAAGCTTAGAGGCTTTTCCTGGAAGCATGGCATCAATGACTTCACGCCCTTGGGCGCTCGACGTCGTGTCTCAGCCTTAAAGAGAGCCGGATTTACCTAACTCTCAAGCCTACGCACTTGAACCTGGACAACCGTCGCCAGGCCCACCTAGCCTTCTCCGTCCCCCCATCGCAATAAGTTGAAGTACGGGAATATTAACCCGTTTCCCATCGACTACGCCTTTCGGCCTCGCCTTAGGGGTCGACTTACCCTGCCCCGATTAACGTTGGACAGGAACCCTTGGTCTTCCGGCGAGGAGGTTTTTCACCCCCTTTATCGTTACTCATGTCAGCATTCGCACTTCTGATACCTCCAGCATGCTTTACAACACACCTTCAACGGCTTACAGAACGCTCCCCTACCCAATACCTAAAAGGTATTGCCGCAGCTTCGGTTTATAGCTTAGCCCCGTTACATCTTCCGCGCAGGCCGACTCGACTAGTGAGCTATTACGCTTTCTTTAAATGATGGCTGCTTCTAAGCCAACATCCTAGCTGTCTAAGCCTTCCCACATCGTTTCCCACTTAGCTATAATTTGGGACCTTAGCTGGCGGTCTGGGTTGTTTCCCTCTCCACGACGGACGTTAGCACCCGCCGTGTGTCTCCCGGATAGTACTTACTGGTATTCGGAGTTTGCAAAGGGTTGGTAAGTCGGGATGACCCCCTAGCCTTAACAGTGCTCTACCCCCAGTAGTATTCGTCCGAGGCGCTACCTAAATAGCTTTCGGGGAGAACCAGCTATCTCCAGGTTTGATTGGCCTTTCACCCCTAGCCACAAGTCATCCGCTAATTTTTCAACATTAGTCGGTTCGGTCCTCCAGTTGATGTTACTCAACCTTCAACCTGCCCATGGCTAGATCACCTGGTTTCGGGTCTATATCCAGAGACTGAGCGCCCAGTTAAGACTCGGTTTCCCTACGGCTCCCCTAGATGGTTAACCTTGCCACTGAATATAAGTCGCTGACCCATTATACAAAAGGTACGCAGTCACAGGAACGAAGTCCTGCTCCTACTGCTTGTACGTACACGGTTTCAGGTTCTATTTCACTCCCCTCACAGGGGTTCTTTTCGCCTTTCCCTCACGGTACTGGTTCACTATCGGTCAGTCAGTAGTATTTAGCCTTGGAGGATGGTCCCCCCATATTCAGACAGGATATCACGTGTCCCGCCCTACTCGATTTCACTGAATGTGCGTTGTCAACTACGGGGCTATCACCCTTTATTGCCGGACTTTCCAGACCGTTCGTCTAACGCATATAAAGCTTAAGGGCTAGTCCAATTTCGCTCGCCGCTACTTTCGGAATCTCGGTTGATTTCTTTTCCTCGGGGTACTTAGATGTTTCAGTTCCCCCGGTTCGCCTCGTTATGCTATGTATTCACATAACGATACCTGCTTATGCAGGTGGGTTTCCCCATTCGGAAATCCCAGACTCGAGTGGTTTTTACTACCTAATCTGGGCTTATCGCAAGTTAATACGTCCTTCATCGCCTCTGACTGCCAAGGCATCCACCGTGTACGCTTAGTCACTTAACCATACAACCCCAAAGGGTCTTATTGGCTCATTTACTTTCACTTTGAAAAGTGAAAACAAACTAAGCAACCAAAGTTGTCTGCAATTATTTAAACATGATGCAGACTCGATTTTGCCGGACTCAAATATGAATAAGTGCCTAGAGACTAGTGTCTAGTTCCTAGATAACTTATTCCCAAGAACACTTGAATGTGTTTTTGTGTATTCATAGATATGAATACTTTGAGAACTTTACAAACAACAATAAATTGTTGTTTTGTCAGCTTTCCAAATTGTTAAAGAGCAAGATTCTTTCGAAGAAGTGACCATTTTTAAAGATTCTTTCTGCTAAGAACACTTAAAGATGGTGGATGCTGAAGCAGGATCGAACTGCTGACCTACCTGCGTGCAAGGCAGGCGCTCTCCCAGCTGAGCTATAGCCCCATCGATGGATAAATGCCATTAACAGTCTTATGACCGGGATAATTTCTCTTTAGGCAAGGCAGATTGTGAGGCCGTGTACATCAGTACACAACGAGCAATCTAACGCAGCATAAAGATAAATTGGTGGGTCTGAGTGGACTCGAACCACCGACCTCTCGCTTATCAGGCGAACGCTCTAACCACCTGAGCTACAGACCCACTGAATGCTCTAATTAAACCATATCAATCTGTGTGGACACTCAAAACGATAATCATCGTATAAGGAGGTGATCCAGCGCCAGGTTCCCCTAGCGCTACCTTGTTACGACTTCACCCCAGTCATGAACCACAAAGTGGTGAGCGTCCTCCCCGAAAGGTTAAACTACCCACTTCTTTTGCAGCCCACTCCCATGGTGTGACGGGCGGTGTGTACAAGGCCCGGGAACGTATTCACCGTGGCATTCTGATCCACGATTACTAGCGATTCCGACTTCATGGAGTCGAGTTGCAGACTCCAATCCGGACTACGACGCACTTTTTGGGATTCGCTTACTCTCGCAAGTTCGCCGCCCTCTGTATGCGCCATTGTAGCACGTGTGTAGCCCTACTCGTAAGGGCCATGATGACTTGACGTCGTCCCCACCTTCCTCCGGTTTATCACCGGCAGTCTCCCTGGAGTTCCCACCCGAAGTGCTGGCAAACAAGGATAAGGGTTGCGCTCGTTGCGGGACTTAACCCAACATTTCACAACACGAGCTGACGACAGCCATGCAGCACCTGTCTCAGAGTTCCCGAAGGCACCAATCCATCTCTGGAAAGTTCTCTGGATGTCAAGAGTAGGTAAGGTTCTTCGCGTTGCATCGAATTAAACCACATGCTCCACCGCTTGTGCGGGCCCCCGTCAATTCATTTGAGTTTTAATCTTGCGACCGTACTCCCCAGGCGGTCTACTTAACGCGTTAGCTCCGAAAGCCACGGCTCAAGGCCACAACCTCCAAGTAGACATCGTTTACGGCGTGGACTACCAGGGTATCTAATCCTGTTTGCTCCCCACGCTTTCGCATCTGAGTGTCAGTATCTGTCCAGGGGGCCGCCTTCGCCACTGGTATTCCTTCAGATCTCTACGCATTTCACCGCTACACCTGAAATTCTACCCCCCTCTACAGTACTCTAGTCTGCCAGTTTCAAATGCAATTCCGAGGTTGAGCCCCGGGCTTTCACATCTGACTTAACAAACCACCTGCATGCGCTTTACGCCCAGTAATTCCGATTAACGCTCGCACCCTCCGTATTACCGCGGCTGCTGGCACGGAGTTAGCCGGTGCTTCTTCTGCAGCTAACGTCAAATCCATACGCTATTAACGCATGAACCTTCCTCACTGCTGAAAGTACTTTACAACCCGAAGGCCTTCTTCATACACGCGGCATGGCTGCATCAGGCTTGCGCCCATTGTGCAATATTCCCCACTGCTGCCTCCCGTAGGAGTCTGGACCGTGTCTCAGTTCCAGTGTGGCTGATCATCCTCTCAGACCAGCTAGGGATCGTCGCCTTGGTGAGCCCTTACCTCACCAACTAGCTAATCCCACCTGGGCATATCCTGACGCGAGAGGCCCGAAGGTCCCCCTCTTTGGCTCGAAAGCATTATGCGGTATTAGCCATCGTTTCCAATGGTTATCCCCCACATCAGGGCAATTTCCCAGGCATTACTCACCCGTCCGCCGCTCGACGCCGTTATCGTTCCCCGAAGGTTCAGATAACTCGTTTCCGCTCGACTTGCATGTGTTAGGCCTGCCGCCAGCGTTCAATCTGAGCCATGATCAAACTCTTCAATTTAAAGTTTTGTTCGGCTCAATGAATACTGATAAGTTCCTAGTGACTAGAAGCTAGTTCCTAGAAAACTTGAATTGACTGTGCTGAATCCGAAGATTCAATGGTCACTCAGTTCATTGAAACCTAATTTGAAGCCAAAGCTTCC
>NZ_JCBDGK010000054.1:0-21547 GCF_059834005.1 Vibrio sp. R12-SW3-ISO1 | reverse complement strand
ACCGTGGCCAGTTTTAGTTGACCACTACATCGTCTCTAGGAACTCAACTCTTCCACCCTCTAGGAACTAGGCACTCGCCTCTAGGAACTCAAACCCAATAAAAAACCCAACCATATTGCTATGATTGGGTTTCTATTCACGGTTCCCAGTGGGAACTCAAAAAAGCATCAATTACTTGATTTTCGCTTCTTTGTACATAACGTGCTTGCGAACTACAGGATCAAACTTTTTGATCTCGAATTTGCCAGGCATGTTACGCTTGTTCTTATCAGTCGTGTAGAAGTGACCAGTATCAGCAGAAGATACTAGACGGATTTTCTCACGTACGCCTTTCTTTGCCATTGTCTATTTCCTCTTAAACGTTTTCGCCGTTTGCACGGATATCAGCAAGAACGGTATCAATACCTTTCTTGTCGATGATGCGCATACCTTTTGCAGATAGGCGTAGTTTAACAAAACGTTTTTCGCTCTCTACCCAGAAACGATGAGTTTGTAGGTTCGGCAGAAAACGACGCTTAGTAGCATTGCGTGCGTGTGAACGGTTGTTACCCGTTACTGGACGCTTACCAGTTACTTGGCATACTCGTGACATGAATGTCTTCTCCAAAATCGTTTCAGCTCGATATCAACCTTGGTGGCCGAACCTCTCTAGTTCTCAAAGAAGCTATTCTCAAAAGAATTTCGAGGTCTTATACCGCTATGGAAACCCATACAAGGCTATCAAAGGTCGCGCATTATACTAACTTGAGTAGCATTGCTCAAGACCCGAACAGATCCTTTTTACAGGTTTTCGTGATCTTTTTTAGGCAGAGCTGATAATAGTTCAAAAAATGTCGGGGGATTGTAGCAGAATTCGGGGGGTGGACAACTAAAAGTTAAACAAAATCACAGAAAGAAAGAGTGCCTAGTGCCTAGTGCCTAGTTCCTAGAAAATAATTCGTTACCTAAGCGCGCCTGATTTGCTTCTAATCAAGCCTGCTATCATCTTGCTTACCTCTCTGATGGAAGCCTCCAATTGCGTAAAATCCCTGGTCTCAATAATGCCGAGCCTGTGAGACAAGATAAGCTGTGTTAATAGCTCACCAGCAGAGCCCTTGGCTATATACAAGAACCGAATCGCCTCTTTCGCTGAAAAGCGCTCTTCACCTTCAGCAATATTAGATGGTATGGATAGAGCAGAACGGAAAATTTGATCCTTCAAGGCAAACTCATTGCTTATACGAAACAACTCATGAACACGCTCACATATCAACATGCTCTTCTGCCACACCTTCAGCCGTTCAAAATCCACTCTCACCCTCCCCTCTAGAAACTAGGAACTAGGAACTAGAAACTCGCCCCTCTCCTCTCACATCCACCCCCTTTCGGCAAAGGAAACAATGTCGCCATCGCCAATGACAAAATGATCCAGCACGCGAATATCAACCAGAGCAAGCGCATCACTAATGCGCCGGGTAATTCGGCGATCAGATTGACTAGGTTCTGCCACACCTGAAGGGTGATTGTGTGCCAAAATCAGCGCAGCGGCATTAAGCTCAAGTGCGCGCTTGACCACCTCTCGCGGGTAGACATAGGCAGCGTCGATGGTGCCTTGAAATAACGACTCCCCGCGGATCACTCGATGTTGGTTATCGAGAAAGAGCACGTAGAACTCTTCACGCTGTTTGTCACGCAGCACACCGGAGAGATAAAGCTTGGTTTGCTCCGGGCTGGTCAACGCGTCGCCCCGTTTGAGCGTTTCACTGAGATAACGCTGCGTCATCTCCAGTACGGCTTGAAGCTGCACGTATTTGGCCACCCCTAGTCCTTTGTGCGCGCAAAACTGCTCGAGATCGGCGGAGAACAGCCCACGCAGCGAGCCAAATTCCGCTAATAAATAGTCAGAAAGCGCAATGACATTCCTCTCTTGCGTGCCGGTGCGCAGAAAAATCGCCACCAGCTCTGCATCGGTTAACGCTTGAGGGCCATGAGAAAGCAGTTTCTCACGCGGCATTGACGATTTTGGTAACGGAGATTTTGGTAACGGCACTGTCATAGATATCGGCTCACGGTTTGCTCCACATTGCTCATCTGTCACGCCAAGCGTAATCAAATCTCTCAGGTTGACTGGGCAAAAAAGCGTGAAGATTCGAGCGGTTTCCTCTTTCTATGTAATTGAGACGTTACTCATTAACCACTCGGGCAAAGCAACACTGTTTGAGAGACGACTATTTCAGGTACTACTGTTTCAGGTACTACTACTTAAGGTATGACGCTTTGAGGTACCACAGCTGGATAGGGCCCAGAGGGATAGGACGTAGAGGGATGGGGTCAACTCGCCTAGTGACACGCGGCGTGCTATCTTACGCCAAGAATTTTTAAGGAAGATCATCATGCAAACACTCGCAGGTAAAAAGATCCTTTTAGGTATCAGCGGTGGTATCGCCGCGTACAAATGTGCGGATTTGACGCGCAGACTCAGTGAACGTGGCGCGACCGTCCAGGTGGTGATGACGCCAGCCGCGAAAGAGTTTATTACCCCGCTGACCATGCAGGCGGTCTCTGGACGTCCGGTGTCAGAGAGCTTGCTAGACCCAGCCGCCGAAGCCTCTATGGGCCATATTGAGCTCGCCAAATGGGCTGATTTGGTTCTGCTCGCGCCCGCTACGGCGGATTTGATTGCGCGCATGGCGGCGGGCATGGGCAATGATCTTCTGACCACTCTCGTGCTGGCGACCGATGCGCCAGTGGCTGTCTCACCCGCGATGAATCAGCAGATGTATCGCAACCTCGCCACACAAGAAAACATCGCCACCCTGTCGCGTCGCGGCATGATGATTTGGGGCCCCGCTGCCGGCGAGCAAGCGTGTGGCGACGTCGGCCCGGGGCGCATGTTAGAGCCGATGCAACTGGTTGAGCGCTGCGAGCAATTTTTTGGCCCTAAACCGCTGGCGGGGCGCTCTGTGCTCATCACCGCGGGCCCGACCCGTGAGGCGATTGATCCGGTGCGATATATCTCTAACCACAGCTCAGGCAAAATGGGCTTTGCGCTGGCCAGCGAGGCAGCGGCGCTCGGTGCCCGCGTGACGCTCATCGCTGGCCCTGTTTCGCTCTCAACGCCGAGCGGCGTTACCCGTATAGACGTGCAAAGCGCGCAAGAGATGTACGACGCGGCACTTGAGCATGCTCGCTCACACGATGTCTTTATTGGCTGCGCCGCGGTGGCCGACTATCGTCCTCATCAGGTTGCCACGCAGAAAATCAAAAAAACCGACCAAAGCGATGCGATGTCGATTGAGATGGTGAAAAACCCCGACATTGTTGCCAGTGTCGCGGCGCTGAATGAGCATCGACCTTTTACTGTTGGCTTTGCCGCCGAAACGCAGGACGTCGCCCACTACGCAAAAAGCAAGTTGGTTAAGAAAAACCTCGATCTCATTTGTGCTAACGATGTCTCAGTCGCGGGGCAAGGGTTTAATAGCAACGACAACGCTATCACCGTATACTGGAAAGAGGGTGAGCAATCACTTACGCTTGCGTCCAAACAGGATATCGCAACGCAGATCCTCACCATTATTAATGACAAACTCGCGCCAACCAGCGAGTGATTTCAACCTATTCATCAGACAACGCGGTTGGTTGAGCCCCAGCCGCGCTCGCACTCGGTGTGCGCTTTGCGTTTTCAGCCCCTCTGAGCGCTGCGCCCCTCGTGTGACAGTTCTTATAAACTGTGGTTATAAAAAAGGAAGAGGTTCATGGCAGGAACAAAAAAAACCAACCGCCGCGACGAAATATTGCAAGCCCTTGCCGAAATGCTGGAATCCAGTGACGGCGCCTCACGTATCACCACCGCCAAACTCGCCAAACAAGTCGGCGTGTCTGAAGCGGCCTTGTATCGCCACTTTCCCAGCAAAGCGCGCATGTTTGAGGGCTTGATCGAGTTTATTGAAGAGTCTTTAATGTCTCGCATCAATCGTATTTTGGATGAAGAGAAAGACACCCTGACGCGTCTGCGTTTGGTGTTGCAGCTCATTCTCGCGTTTGCCGAGCGCAACCCGGGGCTGAGCCGAATTTTGTCTGGCCATGCATTGATGTTTGAAAATGAGCGCCTGCGCGATCGCATCAACCAGTTGTATGAGCGCATTGAAACCTCACTGCGTCAGATCCTGCGTGAGCGTAAACTGCGTGAAGGGAAAGCCTTTCCTGTGGATGAAATGATCCTCGCCGCGCAACTGCTTGGCCAAGTCGAAGGCAGCTTGAACCGCTTTGTGCGCTCTGATTTTAAGTACCACCCCACCGCAAACTTTGACGAGTACTGGGCACTGCTCAGTGCGCAATTGGATTAATTCATGACAACCAACGATAAACACCAGCCACCCAAGTTTTCTTGGTCTTTGCTTCACCCGCGCCATTGGGGCGTTTGGCTTGGCTTTGGCTTGCTGGCGATAGTGGTTAACCTGCTACCGTATCGACTGCTTTATGCACTCGGCCGAGGGCTCGGCAAACTCGGCATGCGTTTAGGCAAAAAACGCGTTCATGTTGCCAAGCGCAATCTTGAGCTCGCCTTCCCGGATAAGGCGCAAGATGAAATTGAAGCGATGGTCGAGGAGAACTTCAAAAACACCGGTCTCGCGCTGATTGAAACCGGCATCACTTGGTTTTGGCCCACCTGGCGCTTTAAGCGCAGAATCGTGGCGAAAGATGTCGAATTGCTGCATCAATACAATGAACAGAAACAGGGCGTGCTGCTGTGCTGCGTCCATGCACTCAATCTAGAGATCACCGCGCGCGCGTTTGCGGTACTAGGGCTGGGCGGCTATGGCGCGTTTCGCCCGCACAATAATCCTGCATACAACTTTATTCAGCACTGGGGTCGCTCGCACAACGGTAACGTTTTGATCGACAGAAAAGATCTCAAACAGATGATTCGCGTCATGCGCAGTGGTGAGCGGCTGTTTTACTTACCGGATCATGACTACGGCCGTAACAAATCGGTGTTTGTGCCCTTTTTTGCGGTGCCTGATGCCTGCACTACTACAGGCACCAGCATCTTGGCGTACACCAGTAAAGCGGCGATTGTAATGGGTTCAGGCTTTCGCAATGACGACGGGCGCTATGAGATCATCGCCAACAAATCGGTAGAGAAAGACTACCCACAAAAAGACGAAGTCGCGGCCGCCGCCTACATGAACCGCCACGTGGAAGAGGTAATCCTCCGCGCCCCAGAGCAATGGATGTGGCTACACAAACGCTACAAAACCATGCAAGACGAAAACGCAGAGAAAGGCGTACGGTACAAGTAAAGCGGAATACGCCATAAGTAAATAAATAAGTAAATAGTGGCCAATCCCCTCTAGGAACTTGCCACTAGAAACTAGGCACTTAAATCCCATACTCCGCGCGGTACGCTTTCACGGCGGCGAGGTGCTCTGCCGCGTCGCCTTGCTCTTCCAAGTACGTCACCAAATCGCCAAGGCTGACGATGGAGATCACCGCGCAACCAAAGTCGCGCTCGACTTCTTGAATCGCAGAGAGCTCGCCTTTGCCCTTTTCTTGGCGGTCAATCGCCACCAAGACGCCCGCCAGTGCGGCGCCGCTTGCTTGGATAATTTCCATCGATTCACGAATCGCGGTGCCAGCGGTGATCACATCGTCCACCAACATAATGCGACCTTCCAGTGGGCTGCCGACTAAGTTGCCGCCCTCACCGTGGGTTTTCGCTTCTTTACGGTTAAAGCAGTAAGGCGTGTCGATGTCGTGGTGATCCGCCAGTGCCACCGCCGTGGTGGTTGCGATCGGGATGCCTTTGTACGCAGGGCCAAACAGCACATCAAACTCGATGCCAGAGTCTGCTAGCGCTGCGGCGTAAAAACGCCCTAAGCGCGCCAAATCACGACCGGTATTGAAAAGACCAGCGTTAAAGAAGTATGGGCTCTTACGGCCAGATTTCAAAGTAAACTCACCAAACTTAAGAACTTGTTTCTCAAGTGCAAACTCAATAAATTCACGCTGGTATGCTTTCATTATTTTCTCTCGATGGTTGTTCTAGTGGCTAGTTCCTAGTGCCTAGTTCCTAGAAGAAGGGGATAAATATTTAAGGATAAACAGTGTTCTCTATAGAAAGAGGACAAAAAAATAGCCCCCATCTATGGGAGCTATCAATCAATCTGCTAGGGCTGCTTTTTGCGCGGCGACAATATCAGCAATGCCGACCTTGGCCGACTCAAGCAAGACCATCAGTTGCTCGTGGGTGAACGGTTCACCTTCGGCGGTGCCTTGCACTTCGATCATGCGGCCATCTTCAGTCATCACGACGTTCATATCGGTGTCTGCGGCAGAGTCTTCGACGTACTCCAAGTCGCACAATACCTCTTCACCCAGCAAGCCTACCGACACCGCGGCCACGTGGCCTTTCATCGGGTTCTTTTTCAGTTTGCCTTTATTGATCAAGTGAGTGAAGGCATCCGCTAGCGCCACACTGGCACCAGAAATAGACGCCGTGCGCGTGCCGCCATCGGCTTGAATCACATCACAGTCAACGGTGATCATAAACTCACCCATCGCTTCTAAATCCACCACGGCACGTAAGCTGCGCGCAATCAGGCGTTGAATTTCCATCGTGCGGCCACCTTGCTTACCGCTTGAGGCTTCACGACGCATGCGTGAGTGTGTCGAACGCGGCAGCATGCCGTACTCGGCCGTCACCCAGCCTTTACCTTGGCCTTTTAGCCAACGCGGCACACTCTCTTCAACCGTGGCGTTACACAGCACTTTGGTATTGCCGAACTCGACCAACACAGAACCTTCTGCATAAGCGGTATAGTTGCGAGTAATTTTAATTGGGCGAATTTGATCCGCCTTGCGATCATTGGGACGCATGGGCATTACCTTTGTTGACTTGATGACGGTAGAATTGGGCCCAGAGTCTAGCACAAAACACCCCCTCACCACCACCGCCATTCACCCCTTCACACCCCTCTCCCCATCACCCATCACCCACCACCCATCACCCCTCTAGGAACTAGGAACTAGTCACTAGGAACTCCCCCCCACCTTCTGCTATCCTCTCCCTGCGTTATTTTCACAGATAAATAGATAGGAAAATTCGATGATTTATAGCATGACGGCCTACGCGCGCAGCGAAGCCAAAGGCGATTGGGGCAGTGCCGTGTGGGAGATCCGCAGCGTTAACCAACGTTATTTGGAAACCTACTTCCGCCTACCTGAGCAATTTCGTGGCCTAGAGCCGCTACTTCGTGAACGCTTTCGCAAGCGTCTAGCGCGCGGTAAAGTGGAGTGTAGCCTGCGTTTTGAAGCCAACCCCGCCGCCAAAGGTGAGCTGACCATCAATGAAACCCTCGCCAATCAAGTTATCAAAGCCGCTGAGCAAGTGATGCACATGACCGGCGAACTGAGCCGCATCAACCCGTTCCAAGTGATGCAGTGGCCAGGCGTGATGGAGACTCCAGAGCAGGACATGGACGCGGTCAACAAAGACCTGTTAGCCGCCTTTGATAGTGCACTGAGTGATTTCATTGACGCTCGCGGCCGCGAAGGCGACAACATGAAAGCGCTCATCACCCAGCGCCTAGACGCCATCTCACAAGAAGTGACTCGCGTGCGCGCTCGCATGCCCGAGATCCTTGAGTGGCAACGTGAGCGCCTGTTCGCCAAATTTGAAGACGCCAAAGTCGAGCTCGACCCTTCCCGCGTTGAGCAAGAGCTTATCCTCCTCGCGCAAAAATCCGATGTGGCAGAAGAGCTCGATCGCCTCGACTCTCACGTCAAAGAGACCAACAACATCCTCAAAAAAGGCGGCGCCTGCGGCCGACGCCTCGACTTTATGATGCAAGAGTTCAACCGCGAGTCAAACACACTCGCGTCGAAGTCGATCAGCACCGACATCACTGCATCCGGGGTCGAGTTGAAAGTGTTGATTGAGCAGATGAGAGAGCAGATCCAGAATATTGAATAAGGCTTCTAAGTAGAAAGGTACCCGTCCAAGAGCGTCATGAAAGCCCTGCATTACCTTGTGAAGAGCATTGAAAATACAGGGCTTTGACTGACACCACTGCATTTTTGTACGCATAGGTTCTCATTTTAGCGGAGCGGTATGCGTCGCAAATGTGTTTCAATGGCTTCAATCATCGACTTGGTGAGCGGTAAATGCGCTTTTTCTTTCGCCCAGATTTCATGAAAGCCTGCCACGGTTTGCTTGGCAGTATCTAACACCCACAATAGAAAAAATTCTCGCGCGGGGTTCACTCCGGCACGCTCTGCCAGGTAATGACGCATGGTTTCTTCTGGCAAAAGGTTAGAGAAAAACGGCGTTAACTTGGTTTGGGTCGGTTTAAAGTGAGTCAGCAAGCCACCTAGCGAATCTTTAAAACCCAGCCCCAACACTGGCCGCGATTCGTCATGAATGTACGAATCCATAAAAGCAAAAAGCGTTCTATCATTGCCTACGTTGGTGATCGTTGCGATAGGTTCTCCGTAGAGCAACACGTTGAGCGTAGACACATAATTAGTCATCGTCGTCTTCCTCTAACTGATATGCGGGCGACATTACCTCACCTTCGTCGCTGATCCCTTGGCTGCTTCGAATGATTGACTTGATGGCAGGAATGGACTTTTTAGGCGCAACCAATAGCTCTAGCTCGAGTACACGGGCAAGTGCAATTAAACTGGATATTCTTAAATCAACGCCGCCAGACTCGATTTTCGAAATATGGCTTTGAGGTACCCCCGAACGAGCACTTAACTCTCTCTGGCTAAACCCCTTTCGTACCCGAGCTTCTCGAAGACTGTCTAGTATCTGCTCTGCTACATAGCTCATTTCGATATACCTTAATGCATCAATTAGGAATAGTTATATACAAAAACATATCACCACAATCCCGCTAGCACAAGAATGATTAGTTATTATATATCATCTACCACCTTTGATGTGCAGTTATAGATAATCGATCTTTTAGGTCATCCACTCACAACGCCTGCCCGTAAACACTCTGCAACCCTGTGAACTCCGCAGCGTTGTCGAGCGCTTCAAGTGTCGTCAGCTTCATGGCGTGTTTGACGGGGCGGTGCGGCACGCGTTTGATGGCGCTGCAAGGCGTGAGCAATGACTTTAGCGCCAAGGAGCATGCGCTGCGTTATCAAGCGCAGATCGAGGCACATGAGAAAGGGCGGTATCCACCGCCCTTTCGTATCACTGTTACCGCTCATATTTCAGTAATTATAAAAGCAACATTTCCGCAATTATAAAAGCACCAAATACGCCATAAACAGCCCAGACAGCACATAAATGACTGGGTGAACCTGCTTGGCTTTGCCTGCTACCACCATGCTAAAGGCGTAGCTGATAAAGCCCATCGCCATGCCGTTGGCCGGTGAGAAGCTCAGTACGGTGAACATGATGGTGAAAAACGCCGCGATGCGAGACTCTTTTTGCTCCCAGCGGATTTGGCCAAGGCGACCAATCATGTAGATGCCGACCACCACCATCGCCGGGGCGACCATGGCCGCAGAGAAGATGGAAAAGAGCGGGTATAGGAACAGTGACACCAAGAAGAGCCCCGCAACCACCACCGCAGCCAGACCTGTTTTCGCGCCTTGCGCAGAGGCAATGCCCGATTCTGAGAACGCGGTGACTGAAGTCGTACCGAGCACAGAGCCAATCACGGTGCCGCCTGCGTCCGCAACCAGCGCCGAGCGCGCATTGGGCACTTTGCCATCTTTGTCGATGATGCCCGCATCGCGGCCTACGCCGACAATGGTGCTGAGGCCATCAAAGAAATCGACAATCAAGAAAATCACCACAATAAACAGCAGATCAAATAGCTTGTCGGCCGTCAGCCCAGAGAAATTGAAGATGGCGCCAACGCTGCCCGACAGGCTTGGCGGCGCAGCCACTAGGCTCTCTGGGATGGGGGCGTTTTGCGTCCCTAGCATCCAGTCAGCCACAACGGTCAACACAATCGCCGATACAAACGAGATAAAGGTCGCCAGCTTGATGTCACGAATCATGCAGCCGAGCGCAATAAAGATACTGATGTAGGCAATGATCACTTGCGGATCATTGATTTTGCCCATGCTGACCAAGATGATCGGGTTCGAGACGATAATGCCAGCGTTTTTCAAGCCCAAAAAGGCGATAAACAGACCAAGCGATACGGTAATCGCCAATTTGAGATCTTCTGGAATAGACTCAATCATCGCCTTGCGAATATGGGTCATCGACAAAATCAGATAGAGCACACCAGAGAAGAAGATCCCCAGCAGCGCTTCGTGCCACACCAACGCCACCGAGCCGCTCAGCAGCATGCCTTTGAAGAAGCCGTTCATGCTCATGCCTGGCGCCAGCATGACTGGGTAGTTACCAAACACGCCCATGATCAGCGTGGCTACCGCCGCCGCCAGTGCTGTGGCGGTAAAAATCGCGCCGCGATCCATGCCTGGGATGTCACCCAAAATCGCGGGGTTAACCGCCAAGATGTAACTCATCGCCAAAAAAGTAATAAACCCAGCGTACAGCTCCGTGCCTAGGGTCGATTTGCGCGCAGAGATATGAAAAGTGGATTCAAGCCACCCAGCGTTGGCTGAGCGAGGAAGTGCAGTGTCAGAACTCACAATACAACCTATCGATAGATAAATAAGAGGGCCATAGCCCATCGCCAGCAGCAATGCCCGCAACAAGCCAAACGTTTGCGCGAATTGTAATGAGATGGGAACGGATTTCAACTGGTTTGGAAAAAGTGGGTGGTGGGTGGTGGGTGGTGGGTGGTGGGTGGTGGGTGGTGGGTGGTGGGTGGTGGGTGGTGGGTGGTGAAATTTTGATGGATGACAGGACCATGTCAAGAACATTCCCCCAACCTAATACCCATTACCCCTAACCCATTACCTACCACCCCTTACCCATCAACCCTTACCCACCTCCCCCTAGTCACTCCCCCCGATCCATGCTACTCTTCGCCTCCCTTTTTCTGGCCGAATTTTCGCCACCGAGGTTGAGAGAAATCGCGCTCTTGACTGACGTTATGCCCGCGGTCAGTGCTATCTTTAATACATCGAATCTTATGGTGGACGTAACCTTATGGCCAAAGGCACCCTATACATTGTTTCTGCGCCCAGCGGCGCGGGTAAATCGAGCTTGATTTCAGCCATGCTGGAAACCAACCCTACCTACGCAATGAAAGTGTCCGTATCGCACACGACACGTGGCATGCGCCCGGGTGAGCAAGATGGCGTGCACTACCACTTTGTGCAAAAAGAGCAGTTTGAAGCGCTGATCGAACAAGGTGCGTTTTTGGAATACGCGGAAGTGTTTGGCAACTACTACGGCACCTCTCGCCCGTGGATTGAGCAAAACCTCGATAAAGGCATCGACGTCTTCCTCGACATTGACTGGCAAGGCGCACGCCAAATTCGTGAGCAAATGCCACAAGCTAAGAGCTTGTTCATCCTGCCACCGTCAAACGGTGAGTTGGAACGCCGTTTGAACGCGCGCGGCCAAGACAGTGAAGCGGTGATCGCAAAACGCATGGCGGAAGCGAAATCGGAAATTTCTCACTACAACGAATACGACTACGTGATCATCAATGATGATTTCGATAACGCGCTGATGGACTTTAAAGCCATCATTCGCGCCGAACGCCTCAAGCAAGATAAGCAAGCCCTCAAGTACAAAGGCATGCTGGATGCGTTGTTGAAATAAGAATCTAGACTATTCTCTACGAGATCTTGTATAATTTCTCGTCATACAAAATTTTAGTTAACTATTTGGAGTCCTTATGGCACGCGTAACTGTTCAAGACGCTGTTGAAAAAGTTGGCAACCGTTTCGACCTAGTTCTCATTGCGGCTCGCCGCGCTCGTCAAATGCAAACTGGCGGCAAAGATTCACTGGTGCCAGAAGAGAACGATAAGCCAACGGTTATCGCTCTGCGCGAAATCGAAGAAAGCCTTATCACAAAAGAGATCCTAGATGCGCGTGAGCGTCAAGAGCAGCAAGAGCAAGAAGCCGCTGAACTTGCCGCTGTTAGCAGCATTGCTCACGGTCGATAATCCTCTTCATCACACTCTGCCGGGCCTAAAATTTGTATCTATTCGATAGCCTCAAAGACGTTGCCCAAGAATACCTAACAGAGCCTCAAATTGAGGCTCTGCGTCAATCTTATGTGGTAGCGAAAGATGCCCATGAAGGGCAAACCCGCTCAAGCGGGGAACCATACATCATCCACCCTGTTGCTGTTGCTCGTATCTTGGCGGAAATGCGCCTGGATATTGAAACCCTCCAAGCCGCCCTTTTGCACGATGTCATCGAAGATTGTGATGTCACCAAAGAGCAGCTAGAAGAGAAGTTTGGCAACACCGTTGCAGAGCTGGTCGATGGCGTCTCCAAGCTGGATAAGCTCAAGTTTCGTGATCGCAAGGAAGCCCAGGCTGAGAACTTTCGTAAGATGGTACTTGCGATGGTGCAAGACATCCGCGTCATTTTGATCAAACTGGCAGACCGCACGCACAACATGCGCACGCTCGGCGCACTGCGCCCAGATAAAAAGCGTCGCATCGCACGCGAAACTCTCGAAATCTACTCACCCTTGGCGCATCGCTTGGGTATCCATAATATTAAAACCGAACTGGAAGAGCTCGGTTTTGAAGCGCTCTACCCTAACCGCTATCGCGTGTTAAAAGAGGTCGTCAAGGCCGCTCGGGGTAACCGTAAAGAGATGATTCAACGCATCCACACCGAAATTGAAGGCCGACTGGAAGAAGTGGGTCTGTCTGCGCGTGTGGTGGGGCGTGAGAAAAACCTCTTCTCCATCTACAACAAGATGAAGACCAAAGAGCAGCGCTTTCACACCATTATGGACATCTACGCGTTTCGTGTGGTGGTGGACACCGCTGACACCTGCTATCGCGTACTGGGCCAAGTGCACTCGCTCTACAAGCCTCGCCCGGGGCGTATGAAAGATTACATTGCGGTGCCGAAAGCGAACGGTTATCAGTCTTTGCATACCTCGATGGTCGGCCCACACGGGGTGCCTGTCGAAGTGCAAATTCGCACCGAAGATATGGATCAAATGGCGGACAAAGGGGTCGCAGCGCACTGGTCTTACAAAGGCAATGGCGAGCGTACCGGCACCACCGCGCAAGTTAAAGCGCAGCGCTGGATGCAGAGCCTGCTTGAGCTCCAGCAAAGCGCGGGCAACTCGTTCGAATTTATTGAAAACGTCAAATCGGATCTCTTCCCAGATGAGATTTACGTCTTCACCCCTAAAGGTCGCATCGTGGAGCTGCCTGTCGGCGCCACTGCGGTCGATTTTGCGTATGCCGTGCATACCGATGTCGGCAACACCTGTGTCGGCGCGCGCGTCGATCGCAACCCTTACCCTCTCAGCAAAGCGCTGAAAAACGGCCAGACGATTGAGATCATCAGCGCACCGGGCGCGCGTCCGAATGCCGCATGGCTCAACTACGTCGTGACCTCACGTGCGCGCACCAAGATTCGTCAAGTGCTGAAAACCATGCGCCGTGAAGAGTCGATTACCCTTGGCCGTCGTTTGCTCAATCACGCCTTGGGTGATTTGTCGGTTTCCGACATCAATGAAGAGAACATCAATCACGTCTTGAGCGATCTGAAAATCAAATCCCTCAATGATCTGCTCGCCGCTATCGGTTTGGGTGAGTTGATGAGTATTGTCATCGCCCGCAGACTGCTTGGCGACGCCGATGAGCTCACCGAAGTCATCAACACCGACGGCAAGCCGAAGAAGAAGCTGCCGATCCGCGGCGCAGAAGGCATCTTGCTGACGTTTGCCAACTGTTGTCATCCGATTCCGGACGATCACATCATTGCTCACGTCTCTCCGGGTCGAGGATTGGTGGTGCATCGTGAGACGTGCCCGAATGTGCGCAACCACGAAAAAGAGCCAGATAAGTACATGGCGGTGGAGTGGTCAGACGATTACGATCAAGAGTTTATCGCTGAGCTGCGTGTCGATGTGCAAAACCGTCAAGGTGCCCTTGCTGAGCTGACCAACGTCATTTCAAAAACCGGCTCCAACATTCACGGTCTCTCTACCGAAGAGCGGGACGGGCGTTTGTACACAGTGACGGTGGTGCTCACCACCAAAGATCGTGTCCACTTAGCGGGCATCATGCGCAAGATTAAAGCCATGCCGCACACGCTCAAAGTGCGACGTAGAAAGTACTGATCCCCATCCAAATCAGAAAGCGGTCTTTAGGGCCGCTTTCTTTATCATCCATTTTTGATCACCATATTCTTTATCAACTAAGCCCTAACACCATGAATTTAGAACGTTACCAACGCATTCAAGAAGTGTTAAAAGCGCGCCAAGCGGATTTGACCCTTTGCCTCGAAGAAGTCCACAAGCCCAATAACGTCTCGGCGGTGATCCGCAGCGCCGACGCCACCGGCATTCACAAAGTGCACGCGGTTTGGCCTGATAAAATGCGCACCTTAAGCCACACGTCGGCGGGCGCGCGTAACTGGGTGGAAGTGGAAACGCACGACACCATCGAAGACGCGATGGGTGAGCTCAAACGTCAAGGCATGCAAGTACTGGTCACCAACCTCTCAGAGACGGCGGTCGATTTTCGTCAGATTGATTACACCAAACCGACGGCGGTGATCCTCGGCAGTGAAAAAATCGGCGCGTCAGAGCAAGCCAAAGCGCTCGCCGATCAAGACATCATCATCCCTATGGTCGGTATGGTACAATCGCTCAATGTCTCGGTCGCCAGCGCAGTGATTCTTTATGAAGCCCAGCGCCAACGCCAAGCCGCCGGCATGTACGACAACGCACAAAGCGCCCTACCCGCCGAGACCATCCACCGCATCCTCTTTGAGCGCGGCCACCCCGTGCTCGCCAAAGTCGCCAAACGCAAACAGCTCCCTTACCCTCCTCTCGACGAGCAAGGCCAAATCGTCGCGGATAAAGAGTGGTGGGCGCAGATGCAGAGTAGGTAGGTAGTGCCTAGTTTCTAGTTCCTAGTGCCTAGAGGACGGAATTTCTAGGAACTAGGAACTAGGCACTAGGAACTCCCCCTCTCCACTGTACAAAAATACAGATAAATGCTTAACTATCCCCATCATTAATCATTGCGTGAGCGAAGCTATGTCCCAACTTTTGTCGGCTATTCCACTGACCTCTCTGGCGGGTGTCGGGGCGAAAGTGGCAGAGAAATTGGCCAAAGTCGGGCTGCTGTCGGTGCAGGATTTACTGTTTCACTTACCGCTGCGCTATGAAGATCGCACTCGGGTCTACCCCATTGTTAAACTGCACGCTGGGCTATGGGCGGCGGTGCAGGGCAAGGTGATGAGTGTCGATACCTTGTTTGGCAAGCGCAAAATGTTGGCGGTCAAACTCAGTGATGGCAACGGCACCCTCACACTGCGCTTTTTTAACTTCACCGCTGGGATGAAAAATCAATTCGCGGAAGGCAAAACGGTGCATGCTTATGGGGAAATCAAACGCGGCAGCTACGGGTTAGAGATTGTCCATCCGGATTACAAGTTTTACACGCCGCAGCAACCTGCTGAGACGGAGCCGAGTTTAACGCCCGTCTACCCGACCACCGATGGCCTGCGTCAACTCACCCTGCGTAACCTGACAGAACAAGCGCTCGCATTGCTCGATAAATCGGCGATGCAAGAGCTGCTCCCTGCCGGGCTCTATGATAGCCAGATTACCCTTAATCAAGCGCTGCACACCATTCATCGCCCACCACCGGACATCAATCTGGAACAGTTTGATGAGGGTAAACACCCGGCGCAAGTGCGCCTCATCATGGAAGAGCTGCTGGCGCAAAACCTATCGATGCTCGCGGTGCGCAGCCAAGGGCAAAAAGAGGCGGCGATCGCGCTGGGGCCGAGTCAAACGCTGAAACAACAGCTATTGGACGCCCTGCCGTTCTCGCCGACGAATGCTCAGCGCCGAGTCGTAGAAGAAATTGAGAGCGATCTCGCCAAACCGCACCCGATGATGCGCTTAGTGCAAGGGGATGTCGGCTCAGGCAAGACCTTGGTCGCGGCACTGGCCGCCGTGCGCGCCTTGGAGCAAGGCAAACAAGTGGCTTTGATGGCACCGACCGAACTGCTGGCAGAGCAGCACGCATTAAACTTTAGCCAATGGTTTGAGCCAATGGGCATTCAAGTTGGCTGGCTGGCGGGCAAGCTCAAAGGCAAAGCCAAGCAGACCCAACTCGAGCGCATTGCCTCAGGCGAGGCGCAGATGGTGGTCGGCACCCATGCGCTGTTCCAAGAACAGGTCAATTTTTCTCAGTTAGCCCTAGTGATCATCGATGAGCAACACCGCTTTGGTGTCCACCAGCGGCTGGAGCTGCGTGAAAAAGGCGAGCAGCAGGGCGCGTATCCGCATCAACTGATCATGACGGCGACGCCCATTCCGCGCACCCTCGCCATGACGGCATACGCTGACCTTGAAACCTCCGTCATCGATGAGCTTCCCCCCGGTCGTACACCGATTCAAACCGTCGCCATTCCAGACACCAAACGCGACACCATTGTTGAACGCGTACGTCACGCCTGCCTAAACGAGGGCAAGCAAGCGTATTGGGTGTGTACCTTGATTGATGAGTCGGAAGTGCTCGAGGCGCAAGCCGCCGCCGATACCGCAGAGGAGTTACAGCGCACGCTGGCGGACCTCAAGATTGGTTTAGTCCACGGGCGAATGAAGCCGGCCGAGAAGCAGGCGGTGATGCAGGCGTTTAAAGACAATCAACTTCACTTGTTGGTCGCCACGACGGTGATAGAAGTTGGGGTCGATGTTCCCAATGCCAGCTTGATGATCATTGAAAACCCAGAACGCCTCGGCCTTGCCCAGCTTCACCAGTTACGTGGCCGTGTCGGACGAGGCTCGGTCGCGAGCCATTGTGTGCTCTTGTATCACGCGCCGCTGTCTAAAACGGCGCAAAAGCGATTAGGTGTACTGAGAGAAAGCAACGATGGCTTTGTGATAGCCCAGCGCGATCTCGAAATTCGCGGCCCAGGCGAGCTGCTCGGCACCAAACAAACCGGCATGGCCGATTTTAAGATTGCCGATCTGATCCGCGATCAACGCCTCGTCCCCGAAGTACAACGCATCGCGCGCTACCTGCATCTCAACTACCCTGACCACACCCAAGCGATCATAGAGCGGTGGTTGGGCGAGCGTGATATTTACGCAAAGGCGTGATTAGTTCCTAGAAAATAAGTTCCTAGTTCCTAGAAGTAAGCACTGAGAAAACAAGTGTCTAGCTGCTGGAAGTAAGAGCCTAGAAAACGAAGTCCCTAGTTCCTAGAAGTCCGCCCTCTAGGAACTAGAAACTAGGCACTAGGAACTTCCCCCTCTAGGAACTAGAAACTAGGTACTAGGAACTTCCTCACCCCTTCACCTTCAATATCTTATCCCACGGCAGTGCTTCATCGCCGAGGACGATAAAATTGGGGTTCTCGAGCGTCTCGCGCTCATTGTAGGAAAGGGGTTCGAGGTGGGTGCTGAGAATGCGTCCTCCAGCTTCTTGGACGATGCACTGGGTGGCGGCGGTGTCCCATTCGCCGGTTGGCCCGAGTCGCAAGTAGCAATCGACCGCGCCTTCGGCCACCAAACACGCTTTCAGTGCGGCAGAGCCGAGTGGGACTAGGTCATAATTCCACTGGCTACTCATGCGGGAGGTGATGCGGTTGATGTTCTGCCTGCGGCTGATCGCAATCGCAATCGGGTACGCTTTGCCATCATGCTGGTGAGTTTTGATGCGCACGCTTTCACTCATGTCGGGGATTTTCCATGCCCCTTTGCCTTGGTAAGCGTAATACGTGACCCCAGAGACCGGCCCATACACCACGCCCATCACCGGCTGATTGTTGTCGATAAGGGCAATGATGGTGGCGAAATCACCGCTGCGCGCAATGAACTCCTGCGTTCCATCGAGTGGGTCGACCAGCCAATATTTGTCCCACTCTGCGCGTTTTGACAAGCTGATGTCCGCCGCTTCTTCTGACAGTACCGGAATATCCGGCGTCAATTCAGAGAGCTTTTCGACAATCAATTTGTGCGCGGCGATGTCAGCACTGGTGACCGGCGTTTCGTCGCTCTTGGTGTACTCTTGGTACTCTTTCTTCTCATAAATATCGAGGATCAATTGCCCGGCAGAGCGCGCAATATCGATCACCGCGGGGAGATGATGAGACAGGTCTTGGGTTTTAGGCATAATGGCAAATCCTTGGCGCACGCGGGAGGCCGTATCCCGCTCGCTCATAACGCAGTGCTAAGAATGGCGCAGTGCTAATAGCAACGCCGTAATGCTTCGCGCTTCACAAAAATCAAGATGCGTAAGAAGCTCATCCGCTTGCGCCAACGGCCAGCGAATCACTTCCAATGGTTCCGGTTCGTCCCCTTGCAACTGTTCAGGATAGAGATCCTTGGCAATAAACAGGGTCATGCGGCTCGAGAAGTAGGACGGCGCTAACACCACCTCTTTAAGGGGAATTAAGGTACGCGCGCCCATACCAATTTCTTCTTTCAGCTCTCGGCAGGCCGCTTCACTGGCGGACTCACCCGGGTCAATCAGCCCTTTGGGGAACCCCAATTCGTAGCGTTCCGTACCGGCCGCGTACTCTCGAACCAACAACAGATCCCCTTGCTCTGTGATGGGCACCATCATCACCGCGTTTCGACCACTGGGCTTCATACGCTCATACGTACGGGTTTCGCCATTGCTAAAGCGCAAGTCGAGCGCTTCTATCGCAAACAATTTGGACTTCGCCACGGTGTTTTTTGCCAGAATCTCTGGCGGCGTCTGTTTCGCCACGCGCTTACTCCATCACTGGGGGAAATGAATAATAATCATTAATATAGGGGAATCACCGCGAAGATCCTAGGATCGATTGAGAAAAACCGCGCGAAAATATTGAGCCCAAATAGGCGCACTTTCGATATAAAAAAGGCACCCCGAAGGATGCCTATCAATAACGTTGTCAGAATTAGTAGTAAGAGTGCTCGCCGCGATCGTGCTCAGTCGCATCACGTACGGCCGACAACTCACCCGCAAACTCTTGCAGAAGCTGCTTCTCGATACCTTCTTTCAGCGTCACATCGACCATAGAACAGCCGTTACAGCCGCCGCCAAACGCCACAATAGCCACGCCTGCTTCAGTGATTTCCACCAGATTGACATGACCACCGTGCCCGGCGAGTTGCGGGTTCACTTGCGTTTGAATCACGTACTCAACGCGTTCTACGAGCGGCGCATCGTCCGACACTTTACGCATTTTCGCGTTTGGCGCTTTGAGCGTCAGCTGAGAGCCCATTTTATCGGTCACAAAGTCGATTTCAGCGTCTTCAAGGAAAGGCAAGCTCAGCTCATCCACGTAAGCCGAAAAGCCTTCGAAAGCCAGTTCCGTATCGGTCGCTTCGACCGCTTCTGGTGGACAGTAAGAAACCCCACACTCGGCGTTTTGAGTGCCCGGATTAACGACGAACACGCGAATATTGGTGCCCTCGGGTTGCTGACCCAGTAGGTTAGCAAAGTGCTTTTGTGCGGTTTCTGTAATAATAATAGGTTTTGACACGACGAATACCTGAGTAATTTTGTAGGCTATTTGTTCACCATTCTACTCCTCGCCCCCTTGGCAATGCAAGCCGTTGACCTTAACTCTCATCATCCGGTTCGGGAGTGCGGCATAGAGCGTAAATATCCACCCTTTTTACCCCCACTTCAAGCAGGAGTCGAGCCAATTGTGAGACGGTTTCGCCCGTGGTCACCACATCATCCACTATCGCGACATGATCAGCCTCCAGCCCATCAAGGCGAAACTCAAACACCCCTTGTAAGTTGCGCCGCCGCTCACGTTTAGACAGCCCCTGCTGCGCGGCGCTGTGGCGGACCCGGCGAAACAATGGCTGATAGATCACCGTCAGCCGCCGCGCTAACGCCTGCGCCAATTGCTCACTCTGATTAAAGCCGCGATAGAGCCAGCGCCGCCAGTGCAGCGGCACTGAGGTCAGCAGGGGCGCCGCCTCAGCCTCTTGGCCTATACGCGCCGCGAGCAACTCTGCCAGCTTATCAGCCTGCCAAAATTGGCGCTCATACTTCAGTTTGTGCACGTAGTGAGACAAAGGCGGCGTGTAGTCACCGACACACACCAAGCGTGACCAAGCCGGCGGCGATGCCAAACACTCGCCACACTGCGCCTCGGCATGACACAGCACCAACCCGCAACACCCACACCGCGGCTTTGGCGCCAGCCAAACCTGACACGCCGAACACAGCCAACGAGTTGGCGGTGATGATACCCCCAGCGACGACGAGTGGGCCGATATGGGTAGCTGACACAGTTCGCAGTAGTGGGGGGCAAGCCAATACTTTGCCCTGATTAATCCTTTACCCAAAGCCTGATCCTCAATATTCTTGGGGTAAGTTTCTAGAGGTCAGTTCCTAGAGAAAAGAAGTGCCTAGTTCCTAGAAGTCAGTTCCTAGAAAAGGAAGTTCCTAGTTCCTAGAGGGTGGACTTCTAGGAACTAGGAACTAGGCACTCCCCTCTACCCCCATTATCCCCCTCCACCCCCAACCATAAGGATGAAAAAAGTGCGAGACATTGAGACGACAAACGAAGGGTTATTTTGGCAATCTTTTGGCGATCCGAGGGGTCAGAGTCTTGTCTTGGTCCACGGTTGGGGGATGAATGGCGCGGTCTGGCAACAAACCGCTACGGCGCTGTCGACGCACTACCATGTTCATGTGGTCGATTTACCCGGGTTTGGTCACAGCAGTCAGCATGACTTTACCGATATGGCGCATTTGGCGCAGCAAGTGCTGGTTGACGCACCCGCACATGCGGTGTGGCTGGGTTGGTCACTAGGCGGTTTATTGGCGACCCATATTGCGCTGCACCACCCAGATCGGGTGAGCAAGCTTATCACCGTCGCCAGCTCGCCCAAGTTTGAAGCGGGCGAACGCACCTTAGCGCATAGTGAGGCGTCTCAAACGCCGAGCCAAACCCCATCCCGCTCGCTGTGGCGCGGGATTGCCCCTAAGGTGTTGAGCCAATTTAGCCAGCAGTTGGCGGACGATTTCGCCCTCACCATCGAGCGTTTTATGGCGCTGCAAGCGATGGGCAGCCCTTCAGCCAGACAAGACATCAAGACGTTAAAACACGCCGTGCTCTCACGCCCTGCGCCCAATCCAGACGCCCTGATGACCGGGCTCACCTTACTCGCCGACTGCGACTACCGCCACCAGCTCGCGGCGATCTCACAACCCACACTGCGCCTGTACGGCCGACTCGATGGTCTAGTACCCGCCAAAGTGGCCAAAGACGTCAGCGCCCTGATGCCACACAGCACCAGCCACCTCTTCACCGCCTCCTCACACGCGCCCTTTATCACCGAGTTCGACCACTTCTGCCAAATCATAAAAGAGTGGGTGGGGTAAGTTCCTAGAAAAAAGAAGTGCCTAGTTCCTAGAAAAAGAAGTGCCTAGAAAAAACAAGTTCCTAGTTCCTAGAAGTCAGTGACTGGAAAAACAAATACCGAATTCCTGACGTC
>NZ_JCBDGK010000053.1:0-41327 GCF_059834005.1 Vibrio sp. R12-SW3-ISO1 | reverse complement strand
TGAACTGCACTTTTCGTGCAGTCCAGTGTAAGGATTTCGCGTAGTTGCATGGTTATGGACTTAGTGGGTATTTAGCTTTTCTTTGTGCTTGTTCAATTGACGCACGAGTTTATCGACCAACGAATCGATCGCCGCGTACATGTTTTCTTCGTCTGAAGAGGCGTGAATGTCGCCTTGGTTTACGTGAAGGGTAGCTTCAGCGATCTGACGGACTTTTTCAACTCGAAGTACCACATGGACGTTGTTGATGTGATCGAAGAACCGCTCTAGCTTTTGAAACTTTTCGTTTACGTAGTCTTGCATTGCATCGGTGAGCTCGACGTGATGACCGGTAATATTAATTTGCATAGACTTTCCTTCTCGGTTGTTGGCCTTATAGCAGGCGTTTACGCTGACTCGACGGGGCGATCCCTAGAGATTCACGGTACTTAGCTATTGTCCGCCTTGCGACCTGAATTCCTTGGTCAGCGAGTAGTGCTGCAATCTTACTGTCACTAAGAGGTTTGGCGCTGTTTTCGGCAGCGACCAGCTTCTTAATGAGTGCTCGGATTGCAGTGGATGAGCACTCTCCGCCATTGTCGGTGCTGACATGGCTAGAGAAGAAATATTTCAACTCAAAAATGCCACGAGGGGTATGCATATACTTTTGTGTGGTAACCCGTGAGATGGTGGACTCGTGCATATCAACCGCTAATGCGACGTCGTTCAATACCATCGGCTTCATGGCTTCTTCGCCATACTCAAAGAAATCGTGTTGATGTTCAACAATACATTTTGCAACTTTGAGTAGCGTCTCATTTCTACTTTCTAAGCTTTTGATCAGCCATTTCGCCTCTTGCAAATTGGTGCGAATGTACTGGCTATCGGCACTGTTGCCTTTACCGAGCGCCGCGTACTGTTGGTTGACTTTCAAACGTGGCACAGAGTCGGGATTGATGGTCACCACCCATTTGCCATGATCTTTGTACACCGACACATCAGGGATAACGTACTCGGCGTGATCTTCAGCGATCCGGCTACCAGGGCGAGGATCTAACTGTTGAATCAGTGCTAAGGTCTCTTTGAGCTCGGCTTCTTTGAGCTTAGTCTCTTTAATGATCAGTTTGTAGTCGCGGTTACCTAATTGATCAATATGATCGGTCAGCACCTTTTTCGCTTCCGCAAGCCAGGGGGTCTCTTCAGGGAAGGTCGCCAGTTGCAGCAGCAAGCAATCTTGCAAGTTCACAGAGCCGACGCCGAGTGGGTCAAATTGCTGGATGCGTTTACGCACCGCTTCAATCTCTTCGATTTCGATCTCTTCATTGTCGAAGCTGTCGAGAATATCTTGCGGTGAAACGGTAAGGTAGCCGTAGTCATCAATGGCATCAATGAGCGTGAGTGCTATGGTGCGATCAGTGTCGCTAAACGGGGTCAGATCCAGTTGCCACACCAAGTAATCTTGGAGAGATTGGGTGGTTTCACCCTGATAAACCGGCATGTCATCATCAACGGCTAACCCGGTGCTGCCGGTGTTAGCGCTGTAGACATCATCCCATGTAGTATCGATTTCAAGCTCATTACTGATCTCCGACTTTTCAATCATTTCGGAGCTGTCTTGGGTCTCGACCTCGGAAAATTCAGGTTCTGCAGAATCCGAGTTTGACGCCTCGTTGCGGCTCTCTTTTTCCTCAGTACGGTTTTTTTCTTCAACGTTTACCTCGTCATTGGCCTCTTCCACTTCGAGTAGTGGGTTGGAGTCTAATGCTTCCTGAATTTCTTGTTGAAGATCCAAGGTCGACAACTGCAATAAGCGAATCGCTTGTTGCAATTGTGGCGTCATGGCTAACTGCTGTCCTAGCTTGAGTTGTAATGAGGGTTTCATTCAGTAATGCTTGCCTTAATGCTGGAGAACTTTCTTGTTCGTCCTATTATTATCTCTGTTACTTACTGTAATCATAGACGGAATTGTTCACCAAGATAAACTTGTTTCACCTGCTCGTTGTTCAACACTTCGCTCGGTGTGCCCTCTGCAATCAGATGGCCTTGGCTAACGATGTATGCCTTTTCACACACATCCAGTGTTTCGCGAACGTTGTGGTCAGTGATCAAGACACCGAGACCTCTATCCCTGAGGTGTTCAATGATTTTCTTGATGTCGATAACGGAAATGGGGTCGACCCCAGCAAAGGGTTCATCCAACAAAATGAACTGTGGATTGGCCGCTAATGCTCGCGCGATTTCAACTCGGCGACGTTCTCCCCCTGATAATGCCATACCCGCACTGTGTCGAATGTGCTGAATGTGGAATTCTTCAAGTAAATCTTCCAAGCGGTCTTGGCGCTGCTCACGGGTCAACTCTTCACGTGTCTCGAGTACCGCCATGATGTTGTCCTCGACCGACAACTTACGAAAAATCGACGCTTCTTGAGGCAGGTAACCAATGCCCATGCGAGAGCGGCTGTGCATTGGCAAAATACTGATGTCGTTGCCATCAATGCTGATGGAGCCTTCGTCACGAGCCACTAACCCCACAATCATGTAGAAGGAGGTGGTTTTACCCGCGCCGTTCGGGCCGAGCAACCCGACGATTTGGCCCGATTCGACTTGCAGGCTGACGTCAGTCACGACGGTTCGATTGCCGTAGGTTTTCGCTAAGTTTTGCGCTTTTAATATCGCCATAATTTTTTGTGTCGCTATGGTTTCGTATCGCTGTAGTTACGTATCGATATAGTTACGTATCGAAATAGCTACGTTTCGCTTTAGTGATGCTTTCGCGAGTGATCGCGACGTTTTAGCTCGTTACTCTTGTACCGTTTGTGGCTGAAGAACCGTCGACACGCGGTCGCCTTTCTCTTTGCCGTCTGCAATCAACTTCTGTGAAGAGATTTTATAGCGAATTTTGCTGCCGCGAATCACGCTGTCGTCTTGAGATAGCATCGCTTGGTCAATCATCGTCAGTTGATCATCGCTCATCTTGTAGTAGAGCTCTTTCGCTTCACCGTAAAGGGTTTTACCATCGTCGGTCAACTGGGAAAACGTCGCTAAATCCCCATACCCTTCAATCTCTTGAATGGAACCATCGGCAGGATCTCGAGTCACTACCACTTTGTCGGCGTTGATGTTGATACTGCCTTGCTTGAGCTTCACATCGCCGAGGAAGGTGACTTGGTTACTCTGCATATCGAGCTGTTGACTGTCAGAGTCAATGTATACGGGCTGATCTCGGTCGGTTGAGAGGGCCATGGCGTTGCTTGTCAGTAACAAGCAGGAAATCAGACTAAGGTGTGAGAGTTTCATATCTACCTTGTACGTGTTTGTAGAGGGTTGCGTTGTTATCTGCAAAGTTGCCTTTCATGGCTTGCCCTACTGTTTCAAACTGCGGGCCGACTAAAGTGACTTGGTTGTCAGCCCAAAAATCTCGATTGTCCAATTGAATACTCATGGTGTCAGTGGACAGAGTGTCAAAGCCAGAATCTGGCAATAAGTTGGTGGTCAGAACGTCTTCATACAGAGTCAACACATGATCTTTGGTGAGGACACCACGTTTTGCGGTGACTTCCCACTCTTGCACTGTGCCGTCACGATAGACTTTTAGCACAGGGCTTTGAAAAACGGTGTCGCCGCTTTGCGCGAAGTGATCCAAATGAGCAGACGTGATCACATAGCTGCGAACCCCTTGTTCATTGTATGAGGTGTTTTCTAAGCCTTGGCCACTGAACATAGGCAGTTCTGTGTCCGGATCAACTTGAATATCATAACTTTGCTGCTTGTTGATCAGAGTGTAAGCACTGATGGCGACAACAAGTAGCAAGAGTAGATAGCCAATACGGGTTAGTGTCATATACTCAAACCTTTGTGAGTATCCAGTTCATCGCGTGCTTGGAGGATCAGGTCGCACACCTCACGCACGGCGCCATGTCCGCCACGAATAGCCGTGACATAATTGGCGCGCTGAGCCAACAATGGGTGACCATCCGCCACGCACACTTTGAGCGCGACTTTATCCATAACTGGCCAATCAATCAAATCATCACCAATGTAGCCAGTATGCTCAGGTGCAATGTTGAGCTTGTCGCAAATGTCTTGGTATGCCTTAAGTTTGTCATCTTGGCCTTGATAGATTAGCGTAATTCCCAGTGCTTTCATGCGATTTTCGACAATCGCAGAGCGGCGCCCAGTAATAATGGCAATCTCAATGCCTGCATTCATCAAGGACTTGACGCCATAGCCATCGCGAGTGTGAAAGGTTTTGAGTTCTTCGCCCTGATTACCCATGTAAATCAGGCCGTCAGAAAACACCCCATCGACATCGCAAATAAGCAGTTTAATCTGTTTGGCAATCGCAAACAGATTCGGTTCCACGGGTTGGTAAAGAGTGTCAATCATTGCAGACATTACATCACTCCCGCTTTCAATAAATCGTGCATATTCAGTGCGCCCACGACGCGTTGGTCTTGACATAAAATCAGGCCATTGATGCTCTTGTTTTGCATCAAAGCCAGACCTTCTGCAGCCAGAATGTCCGGGCTGGCCGTCGTCGGGTGTGTGGTCATGACATCTCCGATTAACGCGGTGTGGATATCAATACGTTTATCGAGAATACGACGTAAATCACCATCGGTGAAAATGCCGACCAATTTTTTCGCTTCATCGACCACGGCCGTCATGCCCAGCCCTTTCTCGCTGATGACCAAGAGTGCATCGCGAATCACTGTGGTTGGCGTCACCAAAGGCAGTTGTTCACCGGTGTGCATGATGTCTGACAGCTTCAGCAGTAGCTTACGACCTAAAGCGCCGCCCGGGTGGGAGAGCGCAAAATCTTCGGCGGTAAAGCCGCGTGCTTGGAGCATGGCAACCGCCAGTGCATCACCCATCACCAGCGTTGCCGTGGTGCTTGAGGTAGGCGCCAGGCCTAGTGGGCAGGCTTCTTTTGGCACCGTGATTTGCAAATGCAAATCAGACAGCTTCGCCATGTTGGATTCTGGCTTGCCGGTCATGCTGATGATTTTGATATTTAGGCGCTTAAGCACTGGGAAAAGGCCTAAGATTTCTGAAGATTCGCCGGAATTTGAAATAGCCAGCACGATATCATTGGGATCAATCATGCCGAGATCGCCATGCGCGGCTTCGCCTGGGTGGACGAAAAACGCCGATGTGCCTGTGCTTGCCAGCGTGGCGGCAATTTTATTGCCAATATGGCCTGATTTGCCAATCCCCATTACGACCACTTTGCCATCGAGGTTGTTCAAAATGAGATCGCACGCCTTGGCAAAATCGTCATTGAAGTATTGGTCGAGTTGCTTGAGTGCGTCAATTTCAGTGTTCAGCACCTCGAGCGCGGCGCTGCGGTAGTCGTACATACAAAACTCCAAAAGGTTAAGCGGCCATATTCATCACGAGATAGGTTTGGTAGGCGATAAAGCAGAAAAACAGCACGCCACCTTCCAATCGATTGATGCTGCGTGATTTACCCAGCGCCATCGCGACCAATAAGAGTGATACGCCGAGCATGACCCAAAAATCACGTCCCATCGCATACTCGCTGAGCATGGATGGGTTAAGAATGCCAGGGATGCCCATGACCGCAAGAATATTGAATACGTTTGAGCCGATGATGTTACCGACCGCCATGTCATCTTCCCCTTTCATGACGCCAGCCAGTGAGGCGGCGAGCTCAGGAAGACTGGTGCCGACAGCAATGATGGTCAGCCCGATGACCAGATCGCTCATGCCAAAGTATTGGGCGATGACCACCGCGTTATCGACCAAAGTGTCGGCCGCGATAGGCAGCAAAATTAAACCGACCACGACCCAGATGCCCGCTTTGAGGTTACTCACCCCTTCAGGCACTTCAGACTCTTGCTCTGCCAGTAGTGCGTCGCCTTTTTGCTTTTCGCTGCGGCTTATTTGCAACATCGCCACAATAAAGGCAGCAAACAGCACAAACAGCAGTGCGCCTTCATAAAAGCCTAAATGGTTATCCCAGAGCAGGACACCCGCTAGGACGGTAACGCCCACCATCAGTGGTAGCTCTCGTCGAATGACGGCTGAGCTGATGGAGAGAGGTTTAATGAGCGCTGTGATACCGAGAATCAGTGCGATGTTGGCGATATTCGAGCCAAGTACGTTGCCCACCGCGGTATCGGTTTTACCTTCAAGGGCGGCGGTTGCCGAGACCATCATTTCCGGTGCTGAGGAGCCCATCGCCAAGATTGTCATACCGATAACCAACGGAGAAATACCGAAGTTTCGAGCCAGCGCGGCGGAGCCAAACACCAGTTTGTCCGCACTCCAAACAAGCAACACTAACCCGACGATGAGAAACGCAATCGCTTCAAGCATGATAATCCCTAAACAGTAGACAACGTGAGAATTTAACCGTCAATTTTGACGCTTTGCCGTTTAAAAGGGAAGCGGTAAAAGGAGAATTTTCATGTTCATTTTGTTGTGAAATTCGTAATTTAATTATTTTTGTCGTTAAATTAATAAAGAAAGAGTCACTCACAATTCACGCTATGTGGCTTTAAATTCGTCATTAATCTGCTTATGATTGCGCATCAATAGGGATATCAACGGGTTCGTTATGCCAGAAGAAGATTTGGTTACTATCCAGAAGCTTACCTTCTCTCGAGGGACACGCAAGATCTTCGACAATGTCGATCTCAGCGTGCCGAAAGGCAAGGTCACAGCCATTATGGGCCCATCAGGGATTGGTAAAACGACCTTACTCAGGTTGATCGGCGGTCAACTCTACCCAGACAGCGGTGAGGTGTGGTTTGACGGTCACAATATTCCTACCCTGAGTCGTAACAAGCTCTATCGAGAGCGCAAAAAGATGAGCATGCTGTTTCAATCGGGCGCACTGTTTACCGACTTAACCGTGTTTGACAACGTGGCATTTCCGCTGCGTGAACATACCGAACTCGACGAAGCCATGATTCGCACTTTGGTGCTGCTCAAGCTGGAAGCTGTTGGCCTGCGCGGGGCCGCTGAGTTAATGCCAAGCGAGCTCTCCGGTGGGATGGCACGCCGCGCTGCGCTGGCTCGCGCTATTGCGCTAGACCCAGAGCTGATCATGTTTGATGAGCCTTTCGTTGGCCAAGATCCAATCACCATGGGCGTGCTGGTGGAGCTGATTCGCAGTCTTAACCACGCACTTGGGATCACCGCTATTGTGGTCTCACACGATGTCCCTGAGGTGATGAGCATTGCTGATAAGGTGTACTTAATGGCCAATGGGCAAGTGATTGCATCAGGCTCGCCGCAGCAACTGCGTGATAATCCGGATCCACAAGTGCAGCAGTTTCTGCTTGGCCAGGCCGATGGTCCTGTGCCGTTTCGTTATCCCTCTCAACCCATCGCAAAGGAGCTCTTCTCCTAATGTCGGATTTGGTCAATGTCATCGCTCATATCGGGCAACGCAGCTTAGCTATCGCGAGTGCCTTTGGTCGCTCGAGTTTGATGTTGGCGGGCGCGATCATCGCTCGCCCTCAGCCCGTCAAACACTTGCCGTTATTGGTTAAGCAGCTTTATAGCGTCGGTGTGCAATCGCTGATCATTATTGTCTTGTCGGGGCTATTTATCGGCATGGTACTGAGTTTGCAGGGCTACGTTATCTTGGTGGATTTTGGCGCGGAGGGCGCACTCGGCCAGATGGTGGCGTTGTCGCTACTGCGAGAGCTTGGCCCTGTGGTGACGGCGCTGCTGTTTGCCGGGCGAGCGGGCTCAGCATTGACCGCAGAGATCGGTTTGATGAAAGCCACCGAGCAATTATCGAGCATGGAAATGATGGCGGTCGATCCGCTGAAACGAGTGATTGCGCCACGCTTTTGGGCCGGGGTGATTTCTATGCCGCTGCTGACGATGATATTTATGGCGGTCGGCATCTGGGGCGGGCAACTGGTCGGCGTTGATTGGAAAGGGATTGATCATGGCAGCTTTTGGTCAGCGATGCAGGCGTCGGTTGAGTTAGGTCAAGACATAGGTAACAGCTTCATCAAAAGTTTTGTATTCGCTATCACAGTGACCTGGATAGCGCTGTTTAATGGCTATGATGCCGTGCCGACTTCGGCCGGGATCAGCCAAGCGACGACACGCACCGTCGTGCACTCTTCACTCGCGGTACTGGGGCTAGACTTCGTACTCACCGCCTTGATGTTTGGGAATTAATCATGCAACAAACACGAAAGACAGAATTATGGGTCGGCAGCTTTGTCCTTGCCGGAATTTGCGCAATCTTAGTGATGATTTTTCAAGTCGCTGACGTTAAAGGACTCGGTTCTGGTGACACTTACACGCTCAAAGCCGAGTTTGACAACATCGGCAGCTTGAAGGTGCGTTCGCCGGTGAAAGTGGGCGGGGTAGTGATTGGACGCGTGGCGAAAATTGAGCTTAACCCTGAGTCACTGCTGCCGGTGGTCACCTTGTCGATTAGCCGCCAATTCGACCAGTTTCCGGAGACATCGAGCCTTAAAATTCTCACCTCAGGTTTGATTGGCGAACAGTATATTGGTTTGACGCCTGGATTTGTCTTTGATGATGAGCAGATGCTGGTGGACGGCGATTATATTGAAGACACCAAGTCAGCCTTGGTATTGGAAGATTTGATTGGCCAAGTGCTATATAGCTTTGGCAGTGACTCTGACAAACAGGCAGAGTAAGGAGAAAAGGATGTTTAGAAAGTTAGTGCTTACTCTTGCATTGGTTATTTCCAGTGTTTCGGTTGGAGCAAAAGAGGTCAACAGGCAAGACCCGTATCAAATGATGGTTCAGGTGTCGGATCAAACCTTTGCGCGTCTCAAAGCGGAGCAGGCGCAAATTCAGCAAGAGCCAGAAAGATTGAAGCTCATCGTAGAACAAGAGTTGATGCCGTATGTGGATGAAAAATACGCGGCGCTCAAGCTGCTAGGGCCAAATTTAAAAGGGGCGAAGCGTGAGGACGTGTTGGTGTTTATCGACGCTTTTCGCGCTTATATTGTCGCCTCTTACGCGCAAGTGCTGACCCAATACACCGACCAGACGATTGAATTTGAACCTGAAGGTCGTGTGGATGACAGCCGCACCATTACTGGCGTGAAGCTCGACATCATTGATTCGCCAAGACCGAACATCAAGCTTGAGTTCAAATTGCGTAAAGACAAATCGAGTGGTGAGTGGAGTGCCTTTGACATGATTGCAGAAGGCATCAGCATGCTGTCGAGCAAGCAATCGGAGTGGAGCGGCAAGCTGCGCCAAGAAGGGATTCTTGCGGTCGCACAGGAGCTGCAAACACTGGCGAAAACGCCGATTCGCTACGAGAACAAGTCGTAATGAGCGGGGCGACATGGCAGCCATTGTCCGCTGAATGCTGTGAACTGTCTGGTCATTTGGATAGAGACAGCGTACCTGCACTTTGGCGCACATTGCAGCAGTGGCAACCTCGAGCGCATAACGTAGAGTGGTCATTAAAAGCGGTTAATCGTATCGATTCTGCCGGAATGGTGATGCTAATTCACCTAATTGAGCATGCAAAAAAACAAAACTGTCATATAATGCTCAGCTTCGTACCAGTGGAACTCAATACCCTTTTTCAATTGAGTAATATCCGCAAGGAGCTGGCTGGACACATTAAAAATTAATACCGGGGTGGATCGTGGATAGCGCACAAGTACAACAGATTTTAAATAACGCACTAAACCTGGAAGAAATACACGTTAAAGGAGAGGGCAGCCACTATGAAGTGGTGGCCGTTGATGCGTGTTTTGATGGCATGAGCCGCGTTAAAAAACAGCAGCTAATTTATGCTCCTCTCATGGAATACATCCAAAGAAATGACATTCACGCTGTTTCTATCAAAGCCTTTACGCCGCAAGAGTGGGCTCGTGATAAGAAGTTGATGTCACTATAAGGTTTAGTCATGGAAAAGTTTCGAGTAACGGGGTCTACGCAACCTCTCGTTGGTGAAGTCACCATTTCAGGCGCCAAAAACGCGGCTTTGCCGATTTTGTTTGCCTCTATTTTGGCCGAGGAGCCTGTTGAAGTATCGAATGTTCCCAAGTTACGTGACATCGATACTACTATGGAGCTGCTTAAGCGCCTTGGCGCTAAGGTTGAGCGCAATGGCAGTGTTCATGTCGACCCAAGCTGCATCACAGAGTACTGCGCGCCGTATGACTTGGTGAAAACCATGCGCGCATCGATTTGGGCGCTTGGCCCGCTGGTGGCACGTTTTGGTCAAGGCCAAGTCTCGCTGCCGGGTGGCTGTGCAATAGGTGCTCGTCCTGTGGATTTGCATATCCACGGCTTAGAGCAACTAGGCGCAACGATCACTCTAGAAGACGGTTACGTGAAAGCGCACGTCGATGGTCGCCTTAAAGGCGCGCATATCGTGATGGATAAAGTGAGCGTGGGCGCAACCATCACCATCATGTGCGCTGCGACCTTGGCAGATGGCAAAACCGTATTAGATAACGCCGCGCGTGAACCAGAGATTGTTGATACGGCTGAGTTTTTGAATAAGCTGGGCGCAAAAATTTCTGGTGCAGGTACGGACACCATCATGATTGAAGGGGTTGAGCGCTTAGGTGGCGGTCAGCACTCTGTGGTGGCCGATCGCATTGAAACGGGTACCTTCCTTGTGGCTGCCGCCGTATCGGGCGGTAAAGTGGTGTGTCGCAACACCAATGCGCACCTGCTTGAAGCGGTACTGGCGAAACTGGAAGAGGCGGGGGCCTTGGTTGAAACGGGAGACGATTGGATTTCCGTGGATATGACCGGGCGCGAGCTTAAAGCCGTGTCGATTCGCACTGCACCACATCCAGGGTTCCCAACCGACATGCAGGCGCAGTTCACTTTGCTGAACATGATGGCGAAAGGTGGTGGTGTGATCACGGAAACCATCTTTGAAAACCGCTTTATGCATGTGCCTGAATTAATGCGTATGGGCGCGAAAGCCGAGATCGAAGGCAATACCGTTATTTGCGGTGATGTGACCTCGCTGAGCGGTGCTCAAGTGATGGCGACGGATTTGCGCGCTTCCGCCAGTCTGGTTATCGCCGGCTGCATTGCCCAAGGCGAAACCATTGTTGACCGTATTTACCACATCGATCGTGGTTACGACAAAATCGAAGACAAGTTGACAGCGCTAGGCGCCAAGATTGAGCGCTTTCGCGATTAATGTCTTGTCATAGTCTCTTGCCGACAATAGTAAGCCGAAACGGGAGTTTCGGCTTTTTTATAAGGGTGAGATCAGTTAGAGTCGAGCTAGTTTTTAGTTCATAGTGTTCTTGGAGAACCACAATGATTGCACTACTTCGTGTATTGGCTGTTGCGCTTTTTGCAATTGTTATGTTTATTTTTGGTTGCGGCTATTGCTTGTTAAGCCCTCGCAACCCTAAACATGTTTTCACCTTTGGTCGCCTGTTTGGCAAAATGTCGAGTGTGTTTGGTATCAAGCTAGAACTGCGCATTCCAGACGATGCCTACCAACGCGGTCAACATATCTACATTGCCAACCACCAGAACAACTGGGATTTGTTCACTGTCTCTTCGGCGGTGACACCAAAAGTGGTCACTGTGGGTAAGAAGAGCCTCGCGTGGATGCCACTGTTTGGTCAGCTTTACTGGTTGACCGGTAATATCCTGATTGACCGTGCGAACCGCTCGAAAGCGAAAGGTACCATTGATCAAGTGGTCGATAGCATGAACAGCAGCGATGTCTCTGTATGGATGTTCCCTGAAGGAACGCGCTCACGTGGCCGTGGCTTACTGCCATTTAAAACCGGCGCCTTTCACGCCGCTGTGGGGGCGAAATTACCGATCATTCCTATTGTGTGCAGCTCAACCAGTGGCTTGAAGCTCAATCGTTGGAACAACGGTCATGTCATTGTAGAAATGCTGCCACCGGTCTCTACCGAAGGGTATGGCAAAGAGAATGTGCGTGAATTGGCAACGCTATGCCGCGAGCAGATGGCGAAAAAGCTAGAAGAGCTCGATAATGAAGTGGCGATGCTGAATCAGCAAGAGGGCGTGAAAGCCTAATTCAACCAACGACCGCGAAGTCGAATATGAGCAGTGACCTAGAGTCGCTGCTTTTTTGTTTGATTTATAGAGACACAAAAAAAGCCAAGTCTTTCGACTTGGCTTTAAAAGTGGCTCCTCCTGCTGGGCTCGAACCAGCGACCTGCGGATTAACAGTCCGTCGCTCTACCAACTGAGCTAAGGAGGAATTATCTTTTTACGTTTCTTTTCTTTATGAGCAGAGCTCTCATAAAGAAATGGTGCCGACTACCGGAATCGAACTGGTGACCTACTGATTACAAGTCAGTTGCTCTACCTACTGAGCTAAGTCGGCGCCGGATTAACAAGCTACGCTCGTTAATGATATTGGCTCCTCCTGCTGGGCTCGAACCAGCGACCTGCGGATTAACAGTCCGTCGCTCTACCAACTGAGCTAAGGAGGAATTATCTCGTTTGCGATAAAGAATAAATGGTGCCGACTACCGGAATCGAACTGGTGACCTACTGATTACAAGTCAGTTGCTCTACCTACTGAGCTAAGTCGGCACACTGTATTCTTTGCGCTTTGCTGATGTTTAATTGTCTTAGACACCAACAATCAAATTGTGGTGCCCGGAGGCGGAATCGAACCACCGACACGAGGATTTTCAATCCTCTGCTCTACCGACTGAGCTATCCGGGCGACGGGGTGTATTAAAAGACTTTTCGTGTTTGAGGTCAACATCAAATTGCAAAAAAAATATCGTTTGTTGCTTTTCTATACTTAGTGGGCTGTTTTTGCCCATTTTGCTGATTTGAACCATAACGCTTGGCGTATAAAGCCGGTTGGAAAAGAACAAAGAGTGATAACAGAGAGGAAAAAGCACGCGTTAAAGCGTGCTTTTTGTTACTTATCGTATGGATTAGTGTTTAACGTTAAACTTGCTTACCTAGATTCTGACTCTCTGCTCCGGGAGTGATATGCGCTGTACCGTTTGGCACGGGAGCTCCAAAAGCGAGATGGAGGCAATCTATATTTGTACTGAAACGATAAAGGTGTCGATACAAAAAAGCCCCAGTCTTTCGACTGAGGCTCTGATGTGGCTCCTCCTGCTGGGCTCGAACCAGCGACCTGCGGATTAACAGTCCGTCGCTCTACCAACTGAGCTAAGGAGGAATTATTCGTGTATCGCGTATAAACATGACACCAAATAATGGTGCCTCGAGGCGGAATCGAACCACCGACACGAGGATTTTCAATCCTCTGCTCTACCGACTGAGCTATCGAGGCAAAAGAATGGTGCCGACTACCGGAATCGAACTGGTGACCTACTGATTACAAGTCAGTTGCTCTACCTACTGAGCTAAGTCGGCACACTGTATTCTTTGTGCTTTGCTTGTGTATTAATATTTTATTAAGACACCAACAATCAAATTGTGGTGCCCGGAGATGGAGTCGAACGCGGACGGCTAGTTCACCGACACATAATTGCAGAGCAATTATCTTTGCATTCGTCTTACTTCAAACACCTTAAATATGGTGCCCGGAGGCGGAATCGAACCACCGACACGAGGATTTTCAATCCTCTGCTCTACCGACTGAGCTATCCGGGCGACGGAGCGCTATTAAACGGATTTTCCGTCTTCGCGTCAACTTGTTTTTGGAAAAAAAAACAAAAAAGTGGTTAAGTGCCGACAATTTAGCCGTTTTGGCACATTAGGTTCTCCCCGAGTTAAAGGCTTTTTTAAAATTTGTTACTTTCTCTAGGTAACGACGTGCTTCTGCGTTGGGATGCTTTTTCGTCAGCGCCCAGTAGACCTGATTTGGCTGTAGGGCATTGAGGTCACGCATCGCCCGTTTCCTGTCGTTGCGATCAAAAGTGTTGAGTACGCCCCCGGTGCCACCGTTGTAGGCAGAAATCATGCTGTATTCGAGCGATGTCGGATGGCGAACGTCTTTCAAGTAGCGATTTTTGAGAATGTAGAAGTAGGCGGTACCCGTATCTATGTTGTTTTCAGGATTAAAGAGATACTCCGGCGTCGGTTGGCCGGATTTCTTTTTCACCAGTTGAAACACATCGCGCCCTGCAGTTTTCGGCACGACCTGCATCAGGCCATACGCGTTGGCCCAACTCACCGCATAAGGATTAAAGCTACTTTCGGTTTTAATGATAGCGTAGATAAGATCTTCTGGAATGTCATATTTTTTCGATGCGCGGCGGACAATATCGGCGTACTGATAGCTGCGGATCTCAATTTGCTCTTCCACCATTGGAATTTCAACGTAGTAAGCTTTTTTGAAGTCGACATCTTTCACTTTCAGGTGATTGGCAATGAGGTAATCGGCGAAGCGATTCGCGCGCCATGACCACTGAATCGCTTTGTTGTCTTGGTCGACCACTTGGCGATAAAGAAACGGCTGACCTTCGAGTTTGATCCCTTTAGAGGAGAAGAGATCGACGTTCGCGGGATCATCGGGCGTGAGCAGTGTGGTGACGATGGCGTTTTTTAAGTGGCCTTTAGGATCGGTTGGAGAGACGGTTTCAACCGTGATCAGTCCTTTATCGAAGTTCACTTCTGAACGACTTAGATAGTTGTCGATGTATTTGACGTAGTTACTTTTACCGGCGAATTTGACTTCCGCGCGGCCCCAGCGTTTTTCGATGTTGCCAGAGAAACTGGATATGAGCGACTCCAGTGCGGCGGTGTCTTTCTCAAATTGACCAGGCAACTCAGCCAGATTTTTGGCGAAACGGTTGGTGGGCTCGTAGTTGACGTCATAAAGGCTTTCAACAAACTCGCGGCTACAACCCGTTAAGACCACGGCTAGGCTCAAGGATATAACTGGGCCAAGGTAAGCTAACTTCTTCATATCTCTCTCAAAAAAAAGACACCCGCTCTTAATGGGGTGTCTTTAAAGGCTGCTGTTATTCGCTCGGTGGCGTGTATCCCTCGATATGGACCTCTTTGCCTTCAAACAGGAAGTTGACCATCTCGGTTTCGATCAATTTACGGTGCTCAGGATCCATCATATTGAGCTTCTTTTCATTGATCAGCATGGTTTGTTTGTGTTGCCACTGCGCCCATGCTTCTTTTGAGATGTTGTCAAAAATACGTTTACCTAGTTCGCCTGGGTAGAGCTGGAAATCCAGTCCATCGGCTTCTTTTTGTAGTCGAGCACAAAATACCGTGCGGCTCATAACGACTCCTTTGATCGAATGCTGCGTAGTTCTGACGGTAAGCTCTCCAGCAATTGCTTCACGGGAGCGGCCAAACCGACTTCTACAGGTTGGGATAAGTTATACCAAAGACCTTTGCTGCCTTCCATTATCCTATCGGGTTGCTTTGATACGTCTACCAAAATTGGCGTGATATCGAGGTGATAGTGACTGAAGGTGTGGCGAAACGCGATCAGTGGTTGTTGGTCGACAATGCTGCTTGGCAGCACGCCTCGGGTGTCGAGTGATGGTTCGATAGCAGCGTTGTGGTGTTCAGGAAAACAGTACAAGCCGCCCCAAATGCCCGACTGTGGGCGCTGCTCGAGCCACACCTGTTGGTTGTGATGCAAGATCACAAACCAGGTCTCTTTGACCGGTTTCTCTTTCTTCGGCTTTTTGCCCGGGTAATCCAGCGGATTACCCTGTTTGTAGGCCGCGCAGAAGGTGGAGACAGGGCAGAGTGAACATTTGGGTTTGCTGCGCGTGCAGACCATCGCGCCCATGTCCATCATGGCTTGGTTGTACTTGTCGACGTCGCGGCTTGGTGTGTGTTCACAGGCAAAGGACCAGAGCTGATTTTCGACTCGTTTTTGTCCCGGCCAACCTTCTACGGCAAAACAGCGTGCGAGGGTGCGTTTGACGTTGCCATCTAAGATCGCATGTGGCTGTTTGTACACAGAGGACAAAATCGCCGCCGCAGTGGAGCGGCCAATGCCGGGTAGGGCGTTGAGTTGTTCAATCTGTTGTGGAAACTCGCCTTGGTACTGGTCACGAACGATTTGAGCGGCTTTGTGCAAATTGCGCGCTCTGGCGTAATAGCCGAGCCCGGTCCATAGATGCAGTACTTCGTCTTGCGGCGCATCAGCAAGCGCGGTCACCGTCGGAAAGCGCGCTAAAAAACGCTGGTAATAAGGGATAACCGTAGCGACTTGGGTCTGTTGGAGCATGATCTCCGACAGCCAAACACTGTAGGCGGTTTTATTCTGTTGCCATGGAAGGTTTTTGCGACCATAGCCGTCATACCACTCTAAGATGGCGGTTGCATAAGGCGTCACGACTTGCTCTGTGTTCTATGATTTATGGAGCAAAATTGCACCACAGAACACGCCTTGAGTGCAACCGACAATCTGTAGGGATATGTTGAGTTCATGGTTGAGCTTAGAGTTGTGTTGAGGCGCTTGAGCAATTGTCGCTTTGTGCGCGTAAAACACTTGCACCAGTGGCGATTCTTTGGATAATCACAATCCCTTTGAGGCGAGACCAATTTTTAGACAGGCAGAATCATGAGTGAAGTGACCACCAACGAGTACAACGAAGACGGTAAACTGATACGCAAAGTAAGAAGCTTTGTTCGTCGCGAAGGTCGTTTGACCAAAGGTCAAGAGAATGCGATGAAAGAGTGCTGGCCGACCATGGGCATCGATTACAAAGCGGAGCGACTCAATTGGCGTGAGGTGTTCGGCAATGATAACCCTGTTGTGCTAGAAATTGGTTTTGGCATGGGCGCCTCTTTGGTCGAAATGGCCAAGAACGCCCCTGAAAAGAACTTTATCGGTATCGAAGTACACAGCCCAGGTGTTGGTGCGTGTCTATCGGATGCGCGTGACGCAGGTATCAGCAACCTTCGCGTCATGTGTCACGATGCGGTTGAAGTGTTTGAGCACATGATCCCAGACAGCAGTCTGGCGACGCTGCAACTCTTTTTCCCAGACCCATGGCATAAGAAGCGTCACCATAAGCGCCGTATCGTTCAGCTTGAGTTTGCTGAGATGGTGCGCAAAAAGCTGATTGAAGGCGAAGGCATCTTCCATATGGCGACAGATTGGGAAAACTACGCGCAGCACATGATTGAGGTGATGAATCAAGCGCCGGGCTATGAGAATATCGCCACAGAGGGCGATTTTGTTCCTCGTCCTGACGAGCGTCCTCTCACCAAATTTGAAGCCCGAGGCCATCGTTTAGGCCACGGCGTTTGGGACATCAAATATAAGCGCGTTGGCTAATCTAAGCGCCACGTAGAGTCACAAAAGCCGACATGATTCATGTTGGCTTTTTTCGTTGAACTGATTGAGGTTTTGCAATGACACCGACCAATGACATGCTAGCGAGCATTCTCGATGAGGTGCGCCCACTGATTGGTAAGGGCAAGGTCGCTAACTACATTCCCGCGCTGGCGAGAGTGCCTGCAGACAAACTGGGCATGGCCGTTTTCACTAACCAAGGTGAGGTGTTTAAAGCGGGGGATGTCGATGAGCCCTTTTCGATTCAATCGATTTCGAAAGCGCTCAGCTTAACGTTAGCCATGTGTCTCTATCAGCCAGAAGAGATCTGGCGCCGTGTGGGGAAAGAACCGTCTGGTCAGGCGTTCAACTCTTTGATTCAGCTTGAGATGGAGCAGGGCATTCCACGTAACCCGTTTATTAACGCTGGCGCTATTGTGGTGGCGGATCTGCTCAGTTCGCGCCTTTCAGCGCCTAGGCAGAGGCTGCTGGAGTTTGTGCGTCAGTTATCCGGTGATACTCATATTTGCTATGACAAAGTGGTGGCCGCATCAGAGATGATGCACAGTGACCGCAATGCGGCGATCGCATATTTGATGCGCTCATTTGGCAACTTTGAGAACGAGGTCATCCCGGTGCTGAACAACTATTTTCACGCTTGTGCGTTGAAAATGAGTTGCGTCGACTTGGCGAAAACCTTCAGTTACCTCGCCAACAAAGGCACCTCGGTGCAAACACAAAAGCCGGTCATCACGCCGACACAAACTAAGCAGCTCAATGCGCTACTGGCGACGTGTGGTCTCTATGATGGCGCGGGCGAGTTTGCGTATCGAGTGGGGATGCCGGGTAAATCGGGGGTCGGCGGTGGCATTGTCGCGGTGATTCCTGGTGAGATGACCATCGCAGTGTGGTCACCAGAGCTAGACGCCTCTGGCAACTCATTAGCCGGCACTCGCGCCCTTGAGCTGTTTTCTCAGCGTATCGGGCGCTCTATTTTTTAGTGCTTGCTTTCTCTCGTGCTGCTTTCTCTGGTGCTTATTAGGGCGCAGGTTGGCCTGTCGCGCGCCCTTATTCACTCTCATCCATAAACGCTGCGAGCAGGTCATTGAGAAACAATTTACCTTTCTCGGTGACTTGCCAACTTGTTACGCTCTCATCGATATAGCCTTTTTCAACGGCCCAGTTCATGGTTGGCGCGATCACGTCTAGCGCTAAGCCAGTGGTGTCGATGAAGTCTTGCTTCGGACACGCTTCAAGCAAGCGAAAACGGTTCATAAAGAACTCAAAAGGGCGCTCTTTATGTTCGACTTGATGCTCATCAGATAGGTAGGGTTTGGTGAGATTCTGATACGCCGCCAAGTACCCTTTGGGGTGTTTGATTTTCGTGGTCCGCACAATACGACCATCGGCAAAGCTTATCTTCCCGGCGCTGCCACAACCAATGCCTAGGTAATCGCCAAAGCGCCAGTAGTTGAGGTTGTGCTGACACTGATAGCCCGGCTTACTGTAGCCAGAGATTTCATACTGCACGTAGCCTGCTTGAGTGAGCTTTTGATGGCCCAGCTCGAAAATATCCCACAGCGCATCGTCATCCGGCAGTACCGGTGGTTTGGAGTAGAATAGGGTGTTGGGCTCAATCGTCAGCTGATACCAAGAGAGGTGCGGAGGATTGAGCTCGATGGCTTGTTCAAGATCGGACAATGCCTCTTGGACTGATTGATCCGGCAAGCCGTGCATCAAATCGAGATTAAAGCTGTTTAAGCCTATGGTATGCGCAAGTTTCGCTGCGTTGACGGCTTCTTGCTCGCCGTGAATACGGCCCAATCGCTGGAGTTTCTCGGCCGCAAAACTCTGCACGCCAATCGAGATGCGGGTCACTCCTGCAACTTGGTATCCGCCAAAACGCTCGGCCTCTATCGTGCCTGGGTTGGCTTCCATGGTGATCTCAATGTCATCTTTAAACGCAATGCGCGCACGAATACCAGAGAGCAGGCGCTCAATGCCCTGAGGCGAAATCAAGCTTGGCGTGCCGCCACCGATGAAAACCGAGTGCAAGGGCCGCGGGTTGGCATTGAGCTGGTAGCGTTCAATATCGCTGTCGAGATCCTCAAGCAGGGCATCAATGTATTGCGCTTCAGGAATCGTATCCTTGAGTGCATGGGAGTTAAAATCGCAGTACGGGCACTTTTGTACACACCAAGGGATGTGGACATAGAGACTGAGATTCGGAGGCGTTAGCTTGGTCATGAACGTGGACATGAGCGTGGTCATGAGCGGTTACAGCGGCTGTTGTGATAGCTGAGCAAAGAGCTGCTTAAGCGCTTTACCGCGGTGCGATAGCTGCTTTTTGCGTGCGGGTTCAAGCTGCGCGCTGGCGCACTGTTCTTCTGAAACAAAGAAAATCGGATCGTAGCCAAAGCCATGTTCACCTTGAGGCTCAGTCAAAATGCGCCCTTCCCACACGCCATGACAGACGATCGGAGTAGGATCTTGGTGATGACGCATCAGGACCAAAACACAATGAAAGCGCGCCGTGCGCTGCGTTTCTGGAACATTCTCCATCGCCGCGAGCAGCTTTTCTAAGTTCTGCTGATCGCTGGCACCTTCTCCGGCATAACGCGCAGAATAAATGCCCGGCGCGCCTTGTAGGTAATCGACTTCAAGACCTGAGTCATCGGCAATGGCGGCCAGCCCCGTCTCTTTCGCGGCGTGGCGCGCCTTGATGATGGCGTTTTCGATAAAGGTGGTGCCTGTCTCGGCCACTTCTGATACCGCATAGTCACTTTGTGCGACCACATCAAAGCCAAATTCAGACAACAGATCCGCCATTTCGCGGACTTTACCTTGATTGCCCGTGGCTAATACGATTTTCTTCATACTTCTCTCGCTCTCTCTATCGTCTTACTCTTCGACATAAAATTTTTGGCTGAACTTTACTGGTCCTGTGCCTTTAATGCCAGCATTAACATCAATCGTGAACGACAAGGTTTCTTCATTGCTGATTGGAAACTCGGCGATATAGTAAATCGCTTCGCCTTCTACTATTTCGCGGAACGCCAATGTTTTGCTTTGGCCAATCAGGTTTTTGGCCTGACCGCTGACCGCAGCCTTGATAGCCGGTTTGCCGGCTGCTGAGTTGTCGAGCACACTGATATTGAGGATAGCCGAGTAGCCGTTGCGTTTGAGCTGGTAGCTGCGCGCCACCGCTGGGGTCAAAAAGGTCGAATTGAAGGCGGAGTAGTGCACTTCGATGTCTTTGATGGTTTTGAACTGCTCGGCGGCGCTAGGGAGTGACAGCAGAGCGAGTAGAAGTAGGTAAAATCGAGCTTTCATGAGCATTCCTTTTAATGATTGTTTTTCATGCCTGGTAGACATGGTGTCCTTACATGGTTAGACAGCATGAGGCTTGAGCGTAAAAGTAAGCCACCCTAGAGGATGGCTTGGATAACGGGTGGTATCTGCTTGGCGTCGGCGATGCGCACTTGTTTGTGGCGGCCCAATTCACCTTTTTCTATCGCCACCATGCCCTTGGCCACTTTGCATTGCTTGGCAAGATATTTGGTGAGATGCGCATTGGCTTTACCGTCTACCGGAGGGGCGGTAATGGCGACTTTTAATTCATCACCGTGCACCCCGACGAGACTATCGCGGCTCGCTTTAGGTTGGATATAGAGGCGCAACACCAGATCGCTGCCCTCTAGCCAAGCCGCGAGTGCCATTAGAGCTGATACCAAATAGGGCCAATGATGTCACCCATCAGGAAGTTAGCAAACTGCAGCACGATAAACAGCACCAGTACGCTCAAATCAAAGCCGCCCATGGCTGGAAGTACGCGGCGAATTGGCGCCAACATAGGTTCAGTCAACTGATGGAACACGTACTCAATTGGGCTGCGGCCTTGGCTGACCCAGCTCAAAATCGCGCGGATCAGTAGAACCCAGAACAGTAAGCTGCCCGCGGCTTTGAGCAAAGAGAGCAAACCAAGGAACAGGAAGTCGGCACTGAAGGTGACGGAGCCGCCTGAGGCAATCAAAATCAACGCGACAAACTTCAAAACGCACAACACGTAAGCAAATAGCACGGTGGCGAGATCAATGCTGCCTACCGATGGGATCACGCGGCGCAGCGGCGCAACGACCGGTTGTGTCGCTTTAACGATAAATTGCGAGAAGGGGTTATAGAAATCGGCGCGCGCCGCCTGTAACCAGATCCGCAAAATGACGACCATAATGTAGAGGTCGAACAGTGTGGAAATCAAAAAACTCATTGAATTCATAGGGTAACCTTACTTCGTCGAGCCAAGGCTCGGGCTGTTAAAACAGAATTTTAAAACAGTGTTTCCATCTCTTTCGCACGGCTGACCGCAGCTTGCATTGCTTTGGCTACTATAGCGGAAAGTTGGTGTTCGTTGAATGTACGCAGCGCTTCTGCGGTAGTACCCCCTTTGGAGGTCACCTGCTCGCGCAGTGTCGACAGTTCAATATCTGGGTTGGCGACCACCATCTCAGCCGCGCCCAATGCCGATTGCTGGACGAGCAATCTGGCGGTCTCTTTGTCAAATCCTTGAGCCATCGCCTCTTGCTGCATCGCTTCCATAAACAGGAAGAAGTACGCCGGCGCGCTGCCTGCGGCGGCAATGATGTTGTTGATGCCGGACTCTTGCTCTACCCAACAGCTGCGGCCCACTGCGCCCATCAGCTGCTCAGCAAAGGCTTTGTTGCTATCACTGACGTTCTCTGGCGCGTAGAGACCGCTCATCCCTTTGCCTAGTTGCGATGGTGTGTTTGGCATAACACGCACCAGTGGCGCCTTTGTGGCGAGCATCTCTTGTAGGCGTTGGCAATGAATGCCTGCGGCAATAGAAATGACCAGTTTGTTGGAAAAGTCGATGCCCTGTAGTGGCTGACAGACCGCTTCCATCATTTGTGGCTTGACCGAAAGAACCACCACATCCGCATCGTTTGCTGCTTGAATATTGTCGCTGGTGGTGTGAATGCCATAGGTCTCTTCCAGTGGTAAGCGGCGCGTGGTTGACGGCGCCGTCGCGGTAATCAGTGATGCTGGGTAACCATCGGCGACAAGGCCAGCAACGATAGCGCGAACCATATTTCCTGCGCCAATAAAGGCAATCTTCTTCTGTTCCATGGCGGAGTGAATCCTTATCTCTGTGTTATTTGGCCCAAGTGTTGGCCCCTGATGGTTGGGAATGGCGCTTAACTACGGGCGCCAAAAATCGCGCTACCGATCCGCACCATAGTGCTGCCTGCTTCAATGGCGGCGTCCATATCCCCGCTCATGCCCATCGATAATGTATCTAAGGTGACGTCGGGCAAACGTTGCGCCAACGACCTCTGCAGCTCAGCCAGTTCAGTGAATGCACCTAGCTGAGCCGCGTAATCGGGTGTACTGGCCGGAATGGACATCAATCCTCTTAAAGTGAGGTTGGGCAGCGTAGAAATCAACTCTGCGAGTGCGAAGATTTCCTCGTCGCTGGCGCCGGATTTGGACGCTTCGCCACTGGTGTTGACTTGAATGAGCACTTGCAGCGGCGCTAGGCCTTCTGGTCGCTGGTCATTAAGGCGCTGCGCTATTTTGGCGCGGTCAACAGTATGTACCCAGGCGAAATTCTCCGCCACGATACGGGTTTTGTTCGATTGAATCGGGCCGATGAAGTGCCACTCCAACTCTAACTCTGGGTGATTTTGGCGAAAGTAATCGACTTTATCCGCCCCTTCTTGGACGTAATTTTCGCCAAACGCACGTTGCCCAACCTGCGCTGCTGCAAAAATATCGGTAACAGGTTTGGTTTTACTTACCGCGAGAAGTTGCACTGAGTCTCGAGGGCGTCCACACTTTTGTAAGGACGCATCAATCTGTGAGGTGATCTGTTCGATGTTTTGTTGAATACTACTCATAGCTAACTTTATTAAGGAATTGAAATGGATATCGCTGAGTTACTGGATTTTAGTGTAAAGCATAATGCCTCAGATCTACATCTTTCTGCTGGGGTTTCTCCAATGATTCGTATTGATGGTGATGTCAGAAAGCTGGGCGTTCCTGCTTTGTCGCACTCTGAGGTGCATCGCTTAGTGTTCGACATCATGAATGATGCTCAGCGCAGCGAATTTGAAGAGCGCCTTGAGGTCGATTTCTCCTTTGAACTCTCCGATGTTGGCCGTTTTAGGGTCAACGCCTTCAATCAAAGCCGTGGCTGTGCGGCGGTCTTTCGTACTATCCCGACTGAGATTCCAAGCCTAGAACAGTTAGAGGCGCCAAAGATTTTCTCCGACATTGCCAATATGGAAAAAGGCCTGGTGTTAGTGACTGGGCCCACTGGCTCGGGTAAATCCACCACATTAGCCGCCATGGTGGACCACATAAATCGTCACCACAATAAGCATATCCTCACCATTGAAGATCCGATTGAATTTGTGCACAGCAACAATAAGTGTTTGATTAACCAACGTGAAGTGCACCGTGATACCCACAGCTTCAACAACGCACTGCGCAGTGCGCTACGTGAAGATCCGGATGTGATTTTGGTTGGTGAGCTGCGTGACCAAGAGACAATCAGCCTTGCTCTCACCGCCGCAGAAACCGGTCACCTGGTGTTTGGTACGCTGCACACCAGTAGCGCCGCGAAAACCATTGACCGGATTATTGATGTGTTCCCGGGGAGCGATAAAGACATGGTGCGCTCTATGCTGTCTGAATCCTTGCGCAGCGTTATCGCCCAAAAACTGCTCAAGCGCCTTGGCGGGGGACGCGTGTCGTGTCATGAAATCATGATGGCGACGCCGGCGATTCGTAACCTTATCCGCGAAGATAAAGTGGCGCAGATGTACTCAGTTATTCAAACGGGCGCGGCGCACGGCATGCAAACCATGGAACAAAATGCCAAGCAGTTGATCATGCAAGGCTTGGTGGATGCCGACGAAGTGGCGAAGAAAATTGAAGTGCAAAGCACGCCATTTTAAGAGGTGACGGATGGACATTACAGCCTGTTTAGAAGAGATGGTGGCGCGAAAAGCGTCGGATCTCTATATCACGGTAGGCGCGCCGCTGTTGTATCGCGTTGATGGTCAGCTTAAAGCGCACGGTGAAACGCTGACTCAACCTGATGTGGATGCGCTCTTGGTCGGCATGATGGATGAAAAACGCCAAGCGGAGTTTGCCCAGACACACGAAGCCAATTTCGCCATTGTGCGAGAGGTGGGGCGCTTTCGTGTCTCGGCGTTTCACCAGCGTGAGTTGCCCGGTGCGGTCATTCGTCGCATTGAAACCAAAATCCCAACGTTTGAGCAGTTAAAGCTGCCAGAGGTGCTGCAAGACCTGGCGATTGCGAAGCGGGGCTTGGTGCTGGTGGTGGGCGCGACGGGCTCGGGTAAATCGACCACGATGGCCGCGATGACGGGTTATCGCAACCAGCATCGCAGCGGGCACATTTTGACGGTCGAAGACCCGATAGAGTTTGTTCATGAACACCAGCGCTGCATTGTGACGCAGCGCGAAGTGGGGCTCGACACCGAGAGCTATGAAGTGGCGCTGAAAAACTCATTGCGCCAAGCGCCGGATATGATTCTGATTGGTGAGATCCGCAGTCGTGAGACGATGGAATACGCCATGACCTTCGCTGAAACGGGCCATTTGTGTATGGCCACACTGCACGCCAACAACGCCAACCAAGCGCTAGAGCGGATCTTACATCTGGTGCCGAAAGAGCAAAAAGAGCAGTTCTTGTTTGACCTGTCGATGAACCTGCGCGGTGTGATCGCTCAGCAGTTGATTCGCGATAAAAACGGCCAAGGACGTCACGGCGTGTTTGAAATTCTACTCAACAGCCCACGTGTTTCGGATCTGATTCGTCGCGGCGATTTGCATGAGCTAAAAAGCACCATGGCCAAATCCAACCAAGTGGGCATGCAGACCTTTGACCAAGCACTGTATCAACTGGTGGTGGAAGACAAGATCAACGAAGAGGATGCCTTGCACAGTGCTGATTCCGCCAATGATTTGCGTATCATGCTGAAAACCAATCGCCAAGAAGGCTTTGGCGGTGGGGCGTTGGATAACGTTAAGATTGATATGGATTAGAGTTCCTAGTGGCGAGTTCCTAGTTCCTAGAGGGAGGGCGTTTGATAGAACTCGCTTTAGGAATTGGGGTTATTGGTATTGGGCTTCAAACCAACTTTCTAGAATGATCACGGCGGATTGGCAGTCAACGTTGCCTTTGGTGAGCGCTTTGTAGCCGCCCATCGAGAACAGCTCGGAACGGGCTTCGGTGGTCGAGAGGCGTTCATCGTGCAGCTCTACCGGTAGGCCAAATCGGCCATGGAGGCGGTTGGCGAATTTTTTGGCTCGCGGCGTGATGCTTTCGAGATCTTTGCCGTGCAGGTCGGTCGGCAGCCCTACCACCAACAGATTCGGTTGCCACTCGGCAATCTGCTTTCCTATCTCATCCCAATTGGGAATGCCGTCTTTGGCTTTAAACGCTTTTAGTGGTGAGGCGGTGCCAGTAATTTCTTGGCCAATGGCGCTGCCAATGCTTTTGGTGCCGTAGTCGAAGGCCATGATGGTTTTAGACATAAGGGTTCTGCTTAGTGAAATTAGATTCGTGAAATTAGAGTGAATCAGCGGCGAGGGATTATCGCCGCTTATCGTTTTAGCGCAACACGGAATGGTTACGCATGACCGACGTCGTTGGACAGCTGTGCGACGTCAATGCCGAGCATCTGCACCGCTTTTTGCCAGCGATCGGCAATCGGGGTATCAAAGATGACCGACGGGTCGGCTTCAATGGTTAGCCATGAATTCTCTGATAGCTCCGACTCTAGCTGACCCGCCTCCCAACCGGAATACCCCAGTGCGACCAAGTAGCGATTAGGCTCTGCCTCGGTGCCGAGCACACTCAAAATGTCTTTTGAGGTGGTGACACTGATTTCACTGGTCATCTGAATGCTGGATTCATACGTGTCTTTAGGGCGATGAAGGATAAAACCTCGGTCTTCAGATACAGGCCCGCCATTAAGGACCGGTTTTTCCAGACTGTCGGTATTGAGCTGCGGATGAACGGGCTGCACATCGACGCGTTCGAGCATTTTTCCAATGGTGATATCAATAGGCGCATTGATCATGAGGCCCATAGCGCCCTCTTCGTTGTGCTCACACACATAGATGACACTGCGCTTAAAGTAGGGATCTTTCATCCCCGGCATGGCAACGAGAAAATGGTTGGTTAAATTCATCATGACTCCACCTTAAATTGAGCGGCACTCACAGCGCGAATACCGCTCAAGAGCTGGGTTATCCCATCACCGATAGATTATTTCTGCTCAATGCGACGTTCAATCGCATCCATCAGCTTGCCGGTAATGGAGATATCAAATGCGGCTTCGATTTCACGAATACACGTTGGGCTGGTAACGTTAATCTCAGTCAGTTTGTCGCCGATGACGTCAAGGCCAACAAAAATCAGCCCCTTTTCTTTAAGTGTAGGCGCTACAGCGAGAGCGATCTGTTTATCTGTCTCACTCAGTGGTCTTGCTTCGCCACGTCCGCCTGCGGCTAGGTTACCGCGAGTCTCTCCTTTGGCAGGAATACGCGCTAAGCAGTAGGGCATCGGTTCGCCATCCACCACCAAAATACGCTTGTCACCATTGCTAATATCTGGGACGAAAGTTTGCGCCATCGCGTAGTGTTGACCATGGTTAGTCAAGGTTTCGATGATCACGGAAACGTTAGGATCGTTCTCTTTTACACGGAAGATCGACGCGCCGCCCATGCCATCCAATGGTTTTAAAATCACGTCGCCATGTTGCTCACGGAAGGCTTTGATCTTGTCTGCGCTGCGAGTCACCAAGGTGGTTGGCGTCAGCTCTGGGAACCACGCGGTAAATAGTTTTTCATTGCAGTCGCGCAAGCTTTGCGGCTTGTTGACGATCAAGGTGCCTTTTTCTTCGGCGCGCTCAAGGATGTATGTGGCGTAGATGTATTCGGTATCAAATGGGGGATCTTTACGCATCAATACCGCATCAAGCTCTGACAGCTCAATGGTCTGCTCAGACTTAAACTGATACCAGCCGCTTGGATCTTCTTTCAGCTCCACCACTTTGGTGTCCGCAATCGCGACGCCCTGTTCTAGGTGAAGATCCTTCATCTCCATGTAGTGAATTTCGTAGCCGCGGCGCTGCGCTTCCAGCATCATGGCAAAGCTAGAGTCTTTTTTGATGTTGATGGACGAAATCGGGTCCATCACGATGCCGAGTTTGATCATGGATAGTGTTCTCCGTTTAGCCAAGATCGCCAAAGCGAACTTGTAGGGCGGTAATAGCGGTAAGGGCTGCGGTTTCGGTACGTAGCACGCGAGGACCGAGCAGCGTCTCTTCAAATTGGTATTGCTGCGTCATATCGATTTCATCGTTAGAAAGGCCGCCTTCAGGGCCAATCAACAAACGCACTTTTTCTACCGGAGTCGGTAGGGTGTTGATTGAGTATTTGGCGCGCGGATGCAAATTGAGCTTCAAGCCACCGAATTGCTCTTGGCACCACGCTTCGAGCGACATAATCGGGCGAATGGTAGGAACGGTATTCCGGCCGCATTGTTCACAGGCGCTGATAGCAATTTTTTGCCATTGAGCGAGCTTTTTCTCAAAACGTTTGGGGTCGAGTTTGACGCCACAGCGCTCAGAGATAAGGGGCGTAATGGTATTGACGCCAAGCTCAACGGATTTTTGAATCGTGAACTCCATTTTATCTCCGCGTGAGATCACTTGACCTAAGTGCAGATCCAGCGGTGACTCGCAGCTTTGCTCAACGCGGTCTAACACCTCGACGTCGACGTTTTTCTTTCCTACAGCGGTAATGGTGGCAGGGAATTGTGCGCCGCTGCCATCAAACAACAGCACCTGTTGACCCTCTTTCATGCGCAGCACTCGGCCGACGTGTCCGGCGGCATCGTCACTGAGGGCGAGAGGCCCAAGCTGGTGGATGGTCTCTGGGTGATAGAGTCGTGGCATGCGCATTGCGTTGGTTTCCTGCAAATCCAAAAGTTATCCCACTAACATGGATGCCTTTGAGCGAAAAAACAAGGGGCTAGCGTGAGATAAAGCGTGCTGAGAAGTCGAGTGCCTAGTTCCTAGTTTCTAGTTCCCAGAGCTAGGTGGTTATGGGGTTGCTTGGCATGCCTCAACCACAAACGGGTTGTGATTGCCTTGCACTTTAGCGATGCGTTTGTCACGTTCACACTCCCAGGCGTCAGCGGGGTAGGTTTTATTCCATGCATTCATTAGCTTGGTTTGCTTGTTTGAGAGTTTAAATCCGTACTCTTTACTCATGTAGAGATAGGTGCGAGCAATGGAGCCGCGGGCTCGATCGGGCGGCATCACCTCTCGCTGTTTGAAGTTGACCTGCATCTCACAGCGCCCATAGCTCACCCCTTGAACCCCATTCCACTGGCTAAAGTTGTAATTTGAACGATCGCCGTTGACCTCACCAATCGCTGGGGTCAAGTTATGCAAATCGGCTTCCATCGAGCGAAATTGCTGATCGTTTTTAGTGCAGTATTTACGCCCACCTTGTTGCCAGCATTGGCGCTGATGACCAAATTGCCAAGCAGGCACCACATGCTCCCACTCAATGCGAGAGGCTCGGCGCTCTTGCTTACGCACCTGATAGCCGCACGAGTTAAGATCCGGCGTGCCTTTGCGCCCTTGCCACTCAATATTGCAGCCACAGTAAAAGCTGGTGGGGTGATCGGCGTAGATCTTGACCGCCTCTTTCTTTGCTTTGGAAAAAGAGGACGGCGGCGCTGCGTGCGCGAAAGAGAAAGCAGAAGAGAGCGTCACCGCTAGCAGCGAGCTCATCACAGTAAACCAAACGGGCAGTCGAGACATAATGAAACCTGAGTGAGCGTTAAAGCATGAAAAAAGTATTATTTTTCACAGTCTAGCACGCAAAAAGGTAGGATTTTAGTGATGATGTTATTTGTTACGCTGTACGAGATCGCGCCACAGGGTGTGATTTAGTGGGGATAGATAGCTGGCAGGGATGGAGTGCGGGTGATTACGACAACTGTTTGCCAGAAAATACCAGTGTCTGCTGACACTGTTGGCAGCGATAGCTTGCCTGTTTGCGCTGCACTTTATTGTGGCGTCGAATAGAGAGCGGGTAGTCACGACACGCACAACGGTATTCAAAGGTTTTACCCTGAACAGAGGTGACAGCAAAGCTGTGGGTGGTGTTGGCTTTGACACCGAACACTGACTCCATGACCCCTTGCCACTCTTTGCCGTGCGGGCGAACGCGACCATAAACTTGATAGGTGACAAGGTGGGCCACTTCATGGGGGATCACTTCTTGGAGAAACGCCGCTTGATTCTCCGCAAACAACACCGGATTGAGGCGGATTTCATTGAGTTGCAGGTACGCTTTTCCTGCCGCTTTGCCGCGCAGCTTAAACGAGAGCGTTGGCATAGGAAACGGCCGGCCGAACGCCTGGCGGGCTTGCTCGATGCATTGTGCGATCACTCGCTGAGTTGAATAGGTGAGGGTCAAATCCACAGGTGACTCATCTTCGCTGGCAGAGATACAGGATAAAAAACGCCCCGAGAGAGCTCGGGGCGTTCACTATACCTCAAATAGGCCACATGTTAAGGGTGATGGCGTTTCTTAATCACCTCATGATACGCGTGCCAAGTGGCGTAGCCGAGTATCGGCATCGTAAAGAGCATCCCGATACCATAAGTGGCAAAGCCAATTAAGATTCCGCCACAAATGATCGCAGCCCAGACGATCATGGCACCAATATTGGATTTAACGGCGTTAAAGCTACTGAATACGCCAGTCATCATATCCACGCGTCGCTCCATCATCAGCGGAATGGCAAACGCTGAGATACTGAACACAACACACGCCAGCACTAAACCCACTAATGAGCCGATGATCAAGAAGGGGAGAAAGTCGCTCAACGGCGCCCCTTGTACTGAAGGGTAAAGTGCATGCAACAGCGCCGCGATACGCATCCAAAAAATCATACACACCGCAAGCAGCACGGCAAACGCCCATTGTGAGGTGGAGTTGCGCCCGATGGCTTTCATCGAGTGAAGCAAACTGGGTTTATGTCCGCGCTCTCGCTCCCAGCTTGCGTCATACAAACCGAGCGCTAAAAAAGGCCCAATGAGCATATAGACGACCAGACTGGGCATCACCACAAGGTGGGTGCCTTGCCACTGGACGAGGAGAACAATGCCGATGGCCGCCGCCATAAAGCATAAGCCGTAGAAAGCGCTAATCAGCGGCATGCGAACAAAGTCGTGCAAGCCGAGCGCGAGCCAATGAAATGGGGCAGAGATACTGACCTGATTACACGGTATGGTGCGCGCGTATTCGTGGTCGCTGACTTCCTTATGTTTTTGCTCTTTGAAGTCATGTGGGTTAACCGTACGAGGCATAACTCCTCCTTGATCAATCTCGATTCTCATCCTCTTCTTTGCCTTTTGAGTGGTGGCCGAGAAAAGGGGTTGTTACGTATTTGTAAACAGAAGACGTTTTTAAACGCAAGCCGTTCGCAAACACGAGAGAGTGCTGACCCGATTCGCTGATGTGCTCCTAGACGCTGACGTTAAAGGGTGTGAACTCTCAGTTTCATGTTGATGCCGTGATCTGAACACAAGCTTTGCGCGTGTTACTCGGCGCAGAGGGGATGGCAGTCACGTCTGGTTTTATACGTAAAGACGTCATCCTTGGATGCGTTTATTTAACATATTGTTAACTATTGACCTCAATGGCGTAAATTACAACCTGGGAGGTTAAATTTTGTTCAATGATGGGTGGGGGGATGCGAGGTCGGGGTGAGCAAAGCGAGCGAGGAGGCTAGATGGCAGGCAAAAGAAAGGGCTTTTGGCGAACCAAAAGCCCTGAAATAGTGTGGCTCAGTGATTACTTGAGACCAGCGAAGTCACGCAGTTCTGCGGCTTTATCCGTCGCTTCCCAAGGGAACTCTTCACGACCGAAGTGGCCGTAAGCGGCGGTCTTCTTGTAGATCGGCTGAAGTAGGTTCAGCATCTCTTGCAGGCCGTATGGACGTAGATCGAAGAACTGACGTACCGCCTCAATGATGATGTCGTGCGAGACTTTCTCAGTACCGAACGTTTCCACCATGATAGACGTTGGATCCGCAACACCGATTGCGTAAGACAATTGGATTTCACAGCGATCTGCCATACCCGCTGCGACGATGTTTTTCGCCACGTAGCGTGCTGCGTAAGCGGCACTACGGTCTACTTTCGATGGATCTTTACCAGAGAATGCACCACCACCGTGACGCGCTGCGCCGCCGTAGGTATCAACGATGATCTTACGACCGGTCAAACCACAGTCGCCCATTGGGCCACCGATAACAAAACGACCGGTTGGGTTGATGAAGAAGTTAGTGTCTTTGTTGAGCCACTCAGCTGGTAGAACAGGTTTGATGATCTCTTCCATTACCGCTTCGCGCAGATCCGGCGTTGAGATAGAGTCACAGTGCTGAGTTGACAGTACGACCGCATCGATACCAACGATCTTACCTTCGTTGTACTGGAACGTAACCTGAGATTTTGCATCTGGACGCAACCATGGCAGTGTGCCGTTCTTACGTACTTCCGCTTGCTTTTGCACTAGGCGGTGTGAGTAAGTGATAGGCGCTGGCATGAGGACTTCAGTCTCGTTACATGCGTAACCAAACATGATGCCTTGGTCACCGGCACCTTGCTCTTTTGGATCCGCTTTGTCGACACCTTGGTTGATGTCTGGAGACTGTTTACCGATGGTGTTTAGCACTGCACACGAATCCGCGTCAAAGCCCATGTCAGAGTGAACGTAGCCAATTTCACGTACGGTTTGGCGCGTTAACTCTTCGATGTCTACCCATGCAGAAGTGGTGATTTCACCGCCGACCATGACCATACCGGTCTTGACGTAGGTTTCACACGCTACGCGAGCTTTTGGATCTTGCTCGAGGATCGCATCGAGAACCGCATCTGAGATTTGGTCTGCAATTTTATCTGGATGACCTTCTGATACGGATTCAGAAGTAAACAGGTGCTTAGCCATGAGAGCTCCATTTAATCTGTTGGATGGGCGTCATTGCTCGCCCAGCACAAAAATAATGTTAAATTATGTAGGTGTATCTACATCTAGACGTCTATTTTAGTTTTGCGTGCTCGAATTACAAGTTATTTTTGTGATTTAAGTAGAGTAAAAACGCGTATTTTTCTCAATCCGCCGCGTGAGGTAAAGAGCAATCGTTTGCATCAAGCAGTAACGAAAACCGGCGGTCTTCGAGAAATTTGCAATAAATATCGTAGATCTGGCGTTGATTAGACAGTAATCGATTGCACCCGCGCAGATGCTCTGCGAGAATTATCGCCCACATTAGTTATCAATTCGCTTAATGCATTCAGGAGCAGACATGTCTTCTCGTAAACACTTGGCCAATGCAATTCGTGCACTTAGCATGGATGGTGTTCAACAAGCTAATTCCGGTCACCCAGGCGCACCGATGGGGATGGCGGATATCGCCGAAGTTCTTTGGCGTTCACACTTAAACCACAACCCAGCGAACCCAGAATGGGCAAACCGCGACCGTTTTGTGCTATCAAACGGCCACGGCTCAATGCTGATTTACTCTTTGCTGCACCTAAGTGGTTACGAGCTGTCTATTGACGATCTGAAAAACTTCCGTCAGCTTCATTCAAAAACGCCGGGCCACCCAGAATATGGTTATGCACCGGGCGTAGAAACCACTACTGGTCCTCTTGGCCAAGGTATCACTAACGCAGTGGGCATGGCGCTGGCAGAGAAAGCATTAGCGGCGCAGTTCAATAAAGAAGGCCATGACATCATCGACCACTTCACCTACGTATTCATGGGTGATGGCTGTTTGATGGAAGGGATCTCTCACGAAGCATGTTCACTAGCGGGCACTCTGGGCCTTGGCAAGCTGATCGCTTTTTGGGATGACAATGGCATCTCGATTGATGGTGAAGTGGAAGGTTGGTTCTCTGACGATACACCAAAACGCTTTGAAGCTTACGGTTGGCATGTTATTCCAGCTGTCGATGGCCATGATGCTGAGGCGATCAACGCCGCCATCACTGCCGCGAAAGTGGACCCTCGCCCTACTCTAATTTGTACTAAGACCATCATCGGTTTTGGTTCACCAAACAAAGCGGGCTCTCACGATTGTCACGGCGCGCCACTAGGTGCAGACGAAATCAAAGCTGCGCGTGAGTTCCTAGGTTGGGAGCACCCAGCATTTGAGATTCCAGCAGACGTATATGAGCAGTGGGATGCGAAAACCGCAGGCGCAGCATCTGAAGCGGCGTGGAACGCTCAGTTTGAGGCTTACGCAGCGGCGTACCCAACAGAAGCGGCGGAGCTGAAACGTCGTCTCAACGGTGAGCTTCCTGCGCAATGGGAAGAGAAAGCGAATCAAATCATTGCTGATCTGCAAGCCAACCCAGCGAACATTGCCTCGCGCAAAGCGTCTCAAAATGCGCTTGAAGCGTTCGGTAAAATGCTGCCTGAATTTATGGGCGGTTCGGCGGACCTTGCGCCATCCAACTTGACCATGTGGTCGGGCTCAAAATCACTGGAAGCAGACGATTTCTCAGGTAACTACATTCACTACGGTGTACGTGAGTTCGGTATGACGGCCATCATGAATGGTATTGCGCTGCATGGCGGTTTTGTCCCTTACGGTGCGACCTTCTTGATGTTTATGGAGTACGCCCGTAACGCGATGCGTATGGCCGCTCTGATGAAAATTCAGAACATCCAAGTGTACACGCATGACTCGATTGGTCTGGGTGAAGATGGCCCAACGCACCAACCCGTTGAGCAAATGGCGTCACTTCGCCTAACGCCAAACATGAGCACATGGCGTCCATGTGACCAAGTGGAATCCGCGGTCGCTTGGAAATTGGCGATTGAGCGTAAAGATGGCCCAACGTCTCTGATTTTCTCTCGTCAAAACCTCGCGCAGCAAGCGCGTGACGCTGAGCAAGTGGCTAACATCGCTAAGGGTGGTTACATCCTAAAAGATTGCGCGGGCAAGCCAGAGCTTATCCTTATCGCCACCGGTTCTGAAGTGGAACTGGCTGTTGAAGCGGCGGCGCAGCTAACCGCTGAAGGCAAGCAAGTACGCGTGGTGTCTATGCCATCGACGGACGCGTTCGATAAGCAAGACGCAGCGTACCGTGAATCCGTACTGCCAGCTGACGTAACAGCACGTATCGCTATCGAAGCGGGTATTGCGGACTTCTGGTACAAGTATGTCGGCTTTGGCGGCAAGATCATCGGTATGACAACCTTCGGTGAATCAGCGCCTGCTGGAGAACTGTTCAAGCTGTTTGGCTTCACGACAGAAAACGTTGTGAACACAGCGAAGGAACTGCTTGCTTAATTGTGGCGATGTAGTTTGAAGGAAACCGAGTCGTGAGTGGCTCGGTTTTTTTTATTTAGTTCCTAGTTCCTAGTGCCTAGAAATAGGCGGTTTCGGGGATTGGAACTCGCATCTGGGCACGGGCTCAGTTACTATCTGTGACACGAAAATCAGGTGGGGTGAAGAAAGGATGCTTAAAATTGCGATCAATGGATTTGGACGTATCGGTCGTAATGTGTTGCGCGCGGTTTACGAGAGCGGCAAACATCAGCAGATCAAAGTGGTCGCGGTCAACGAGTTGGCACAGCCTGATGCGATGGCGCACTTACTGCAATACGATACGAGCCACGGTCGTTTTGGCAAAAAAATCACGCATGACCAAGAGCATATCTATATTCATCACGGCGTCGTGGAGAGTGGCGACTTTGATTCGATTCGGATTTTGCACCTAAACGACATTGAGCTACTGCCTTGGCGCGATCTTGAGGTCGATATGGTGCTCGACTGCACCGGTGTCTATGGCTCGCAAGCCGATGGCCAAGCGCACATCAAAGCCGGCGCTAAAAAAGTGCTTTTCTCCCACCCGGGCGCCAGTGATATCGACAACACCATCATCTATGGCGTGAACCATGAAACATTAACCGCAGAGCATCGCGTCGTTTCTAACGGTTCGTGTACGACCAACTGTATTGTCCCTATCATCAAAGCGTTGGACGATGCTTTTGGTATCGATTCTGGCACGATCACCACCATTCACTCCTCAATGAATGATCAGCAGGTGATTGATGCGTATCACAGCGATTTGCGTCGTACTCGAGCCGCCAGCCAATCCATCATTCCAGTCGATACGAAATTGCACAAAGGGATTGAAAGAATCTTCCCGAAATTTTCCAACAAATTCGAAGCCATATCCGTGCGCGTTCCCACGGTAAACGTCACTGCGATGGATTTAAGTGTCACAATTAATACGAATGTGAAAGTTAATGACGTAAATCAAACCATTGTTAACGCATCTCAGTGTACATTACACGGCATTGTTGACTATACTGAAGCGCCGCTCGTATCGATTGACTTTAATCACGATCCCCACAGTGCCATTGTTGATGGTTCCCAGACTCGCGTGAGTAATGGGCACCTGGTCAAAATGTTGGTTTGGTGTGATAACGAATGGGGCTTTGCGAACCGCATGCTGGATACTGCGCTCGCAATGCAGGCCGCTTCAGAACAAGCTGGGTAGTGCCGTTTAGCGGCCATTTTTACCTAGATTGGAAGCGCCGAAAGGCGAAGGAGTAATATTTATTTTTACCCTTGAAATAAATATTGATAATCTCCATATCAAAACCAGTTTGAAGAATTAATAGGCTTGGCAGGATTGCCGAGTGACTGAAAACTTTATTTTTTGAATAGTTGAGAGGACAAACCATGTCTGTAATCAAGATGACTGACCTGGATCTAGCAGGTAAACGTGTATTCATCCGTGCTGACCTAAACGTGCCAGTAAAAGACGGCAAAGTAACTTCTGATGCGCGTATCCTCGCGTCTCTACCAACAATCAAGCACTGCCTAGAAGCAGGCGCGAAAGTGATGGTTACTTCTCACCTAGGTCGCCCAACAGAGGGTGAATACGCGGAAGAGTTCTCTCTACAACCTGTCGTAAACTACCTAAATGATGCACTTGACTGCGAAGTGAAGCTAGCGAAAGACTACCTAAACGGTCTAGAGCTGAACGCGGGCGAGCTTGTTGTTCTAGAAAACGTTCGTTTCAACGTTGGCGAGAAGAAAAACGACGAAGCACTGTCTAAGCAGTACGCTGCACTTTGTGACATCTTCGTAATGGACGCATTCGGTACGGCTCACCGTGCACAAGCATCAACTCACGGTGTGGGTATGCACGCTGACGTTGCGTGTGCAGGTCCTCTACTTGCGAACGAGCTAGAAGCGCTAGGTAAAGCAATGGACAAGCCTGCGCGTCCAATGGTTGCTATCGTTGGTGGTTCAAAAGTGTCTACCAAGCTGACTGTGCTTGAGTCTCTATCTAAAATCGCTGACCAACTGGTTGTCGGTGGCGGTATTGCTAACACCTTCATCGCAGCGGCTGGCCACAACGTAGGTAAATCTCTATACGAGGCAGACCTAGTCGACACAGCGAAAAAGCTAATGGAAGAGTGCGCGATTCCAGTGGCGACTGACGTTGCTTGTGCAAAAGCATTTGATGAGAACGCAGAAGCGGAAATCAAAGACGTATCTCAAGTTCAAGACGACGACATGATTTTCGACCTAGGTCCAAACTCTACCGCGCAATTGGCTGAGATTCTGAAGAACGCGAAAACCATCCTTTGGAACGGCCCTGTGGGCGTATTCGAATTCAAGAACTTCGAAGCGGGCACAAAAGGTATCTCTGAAGCGATCGCAGCGTCTGAAGGTTTCTCTGTTGCAGGCGGTGGTGACACGCTAGCGGCGATCGACAAGTTCGGTATCAAAGCAGATGTGTCTTACATCTCAACGGGCGGCGGTGCGTTCCTTGAGTTTGTAGAAGGCAAAGTCCTTCCAGCGGTTGAAATGCTAGAAGCACGCGCTAAGTAATTGATAGAAAGCGGGGGAGTCTCTCTCCCGCTTTCTTGTTTGCGGCACATCACATTTTTGCTAGAATAGCGCAAGTTGTGAGCAAACGTTTGCAAGAATTTAAACTGAAAAGTTTTATTTTTATAACGACCATTTTTAAAAATGACAGCTAATAGGATTAAATCCATGTCTAAGATCTTCGATTTCGTAAAACCAGGTGTTATCTCTGGCGATGACGTTCAGAAAGTGTTTGAAGTTGCAAAGGAAAACAACTTCGCTCTACCAGCAGTGAACGTAGTAAACACAGACTCAATCAACGGCGTTCTAGAAGCAGCAGCAAAAGTAAAAGCGCCTGTTGTGGTTCAGTTCTCTAACGGCGGTGCCGGTTTCTTTGCGGGTAAAGGTCTAAAACTTGAAGGTCAAGACGCACAAGTGCTTGGCGCAGTTGCTGGCGCGAAATACGTTCACGCTGTTGCAGAATCTTACGGTGTGCCTGTTATTCTTCATACTGACCACGCAGCGAAAAAACTGCTTCCTTGGATCGACGGTCTACTAGACGCGGGTGAAGAGTTCTTCGCTCAAACTGGCAAGCCACTTTTCTCTTCTCACATGATTGACCTTTCTGAAGAGTCTCTAGAAGAGAACATCGAGATCTCTGCAAAATACCTAGCTCGCATGGCGAAAATGGGTATGACTCTAGAAATCGAACTAGGCTGTACTGGTGGTGAAGAAGACGGCGTTGACAACTCACACATGGACGCATCTGAGCTGTACACTTCTCCAGAAGACGTGGCTTACGCTTACGAGAAATTGGTGGCAATCAGCCCTCGTTTCACTATCGCAGCGTCTTTCGGTAACGTACACGGCGTTTACAAGCCAGGTAACGTTGTACTGACTCCAACTATCCTACGTGACTCTCAAGCGTACTGTGCTGAGAAGTTTGGTATTGCACCTAACGCACTAAACTTCGTATTCCACGGTGGTTCTGGTTCAACTGAAGCAGAAATCCAAGAGTCAATCAGCTACGGTGTCATCAAAATGAACATCGATACTGATACTCAGTGGGCAACATGGGACGGTATTCGTAAGTACGAAGCGGAAAATCACGATTACCTACAAGGTCAAATCGGTAACCCAACTGGCGAAGATGCGCCAAACAAGAAGTACTACGATCCACGCGTATGGCTACGTGCTGGTCAAGCTTCAATGGTTGCTCGTCTAGAGAAAGCATTTGCTGACCTAAACGCGGTTGATGTTCTGTAATTCAGCCCGTCACTTTGATTGATAAGAAGCCGCTCATCGAGCGGCTTTTTTTGTGTCCGCTTTTTAATACAAATGAATATAAATTGTTATAAACTCTGGCGAAATACCATGGCTTTGCGTAATCTGTAAGCTACAACTATTCAACTAAGTCACTTTAATAGAGGAAAGAGAGTATGGCAGAAGAATCAACAGGGATTGAAACGCCAATCATCGACAGCTTGTCTCACGCCGAATCTTGGCTAAATAACAATTCAGATTTACTGATTCAGTATGGTGTGAACATCATTTCTGCGATCGCTATACTGTTTATTGGTAACATCATTGTTAAAAGCATTGCTAACAGCATCTCTAAAGTTTTAGAGAAGAAGCAGATGGATAAAGCGGTCGTCGACTTTATTCATGGTCTGGTTCGCTACCTACTCTTTGTGATTGTTTTGATTGCCGCGCTTGGCCGAATTGGTGTTCAAACGGCGTCTGTGGTTGCGGTTATCGGTGCGGCCGGTCTTGCGGTTGGTTTAGCGTTGCAAGGCTCGCTGTCTAACTTCGCAGCGGGTGTGTTGATTGTCGCGTTTCGTCCTTTCAAATCCGGTGATTATGTTGAGATTGCCGGTGTGGCAGGCAGCGTTGATTCCATCCAAATCTTCCAAACGGTGCTGAAAACGCCTGACAACAAAATGGTCGTGGTGCCAAACGCTGGCGTTATCGGCGGTGCGATCACCAACTACTCTCGTCATGAAACGCGACGTGTTGATCTCGTGATTGGCGTTTCCTACAAGGCAGATCTTAAGCAGACCAAGCAAGTGATCCGTGAAACGTTGGAAAAAGATCCGCGTATCTTGAAAAATCCAGATATCACGATTGGTGTTCTCGCTTTGGCGGATTCTTCGGTGAACTTTGTGGTTCGTCCTTGGGTGAAAACGGCGGACTACTGGGGGGTTTACTTCGACGCCATGCAAAACATTAAAGAAGCGTTGGATGCGGCGGGTATTGAGATTCCATTCCCACAAATGGACGTGCATCTCAACAAAGTCGACTAATACGATTGAACGACGTAAAGCGAAAAGCGAGGCCCTTGAGCCTCGCTTTGTTTTATCCACTCATCCCCAGCCTTGCAGCAAGTGCTTGGCGAGCATGCCCGCGATGACCCACATCATGGTACCGACCAGAAAATCAATCACTTGTTTTACTCTAGGTTTGGATAAGGTGGGCGCCAATTTAGCGGCGCCAATCGACAGCCCGTAAAACCACACAAAGGACGCCAAGATAGTACCGATGGCGAAAGAGAGTCGCTCCTGACCTTCGAATTGGCCGCCGATGGATCCCAAAATAACCACGGTATCGAGATAAAGGTGCGGATTGAATACGGTGACGGCGAGCGCGCCTAAAATGACCGCTTTACGACCGCGCGATAGCTCACTGCTTTGTAGCCCTTCGCTGTGGGAGGCCAGCGCACTTTTCAGAGAAAGAAACCCATAGTAGCCGAGAAACAGAATGCCGCCGATGGTCACTAAAGTCAGTAAGGTCTCATTTTGTGACAGAATCGCCCCGCCGCCAAAAATACCGACAGAGATAAACAGCATGTCGAGAAAGCTGCAGATCGTCGCCGTAGTCAGGTGGTGTTGACGTTTGATGCCTTGATTCAGTACGTAAGCATTTTGCGCGCCAATGGGGATAATCATACTGGCCCCTAAGCCAAACCCTTGCAGCATTAACCAGAAACTCACGATAACCTCTCTTTTTGTTCATGATAGGCGCCCACAATAATCAGAATTAAGATATAAATACAATTAATGATTTTAATTGATTATTAGTAATGCTTATGAGGATGGTGCGATGAAAGGGCTGGATTATCGTTGGATTGAAGCGCTGGATAGCGTGATCAAAACCGGTGGCTTTGATAAAGCGGCCAATGCGCTGTATGTCACCCAGTCTGCGGTTTCACAGCGAATCAAACAACTTGAGCGATTCGTGGCGCAGCCCGTCTTGGTTCGTGACCAGCCACCAAGGCCTACTCCCCTTGGTCAAAAGCTGCTCGGTTTCTATCAGCGCATTCAATTGCTGGAACAAGAGTTGATTCCGGAAATTAGCAATCAGCAGCCTTTGCAAATCCGTCAGATCTCGATTGCGACCAACGCCGATAGTTTGGCCACCTGGCTACTACCGGCGTTGAGCCCGGTACTGAAAAAGCACCCGCTCGAGATGAGGTTTGAAGTCGATAGAGAGGGCCGTACACTAAATAAACTCAAGCAAGGTGAGGTGGTGGGGGCGATCAGTATGGCAAGCCAAGCCCTCAGTGGTTGCGTGGCCCGCTATTTGGGTCGGATGGATTACATTTGCGTGGCCACGCCGCAGTTTCGCGAGCGTTTTTTTCCAAAAGGATTGACCAAAGAGGCGCTCTCGATAGCCCCTGCGGTCTCGTTTGATCAACACGATCCATTGCATCGAGATTTTCTTAAGCAACATGGCATTGATATTGATCGAGGGATCAACCACTGGGTCTCGAGCTCTGAGGCGTTCGTCAATATGGCGCTTAACCATTGCGCTTACTGTTTGATCCCCACCATACAGATCGAAAAGGAGCTTGAGCAGGGCACTTTGGTCGATTTGCTTCCCGGGTATTGTCTCTCCTTTGAGATGTATTGGCACCACTGGCAACTCGAAACAGGCCTGATGAAAGAAGTCAGCGAAGCGATTCTCAGTTATGCGCAGCAGCACCTGATCCAGCCGAGTCGTTAATTCTTTGTCAGTTTTCTCTTGTCTCACTTGGTGAAGAAATCAACGTTTTCTATTATGTATGAAATACCTAACATACGGATCGCTTTATGACCAACCCAACTCGAATGTCTGCTGTGCGTGTTCAATGTCGCTGGCTCGCTTTGCTGGCGTGTGTGGCCAGCGCGCCGAGTT